>JAHCLN010000209.1 GCA_026125215.1 Opitutaceae bacterium | reverse complement strand
GCCGGCATGACCATGAAGAAGATCATGATCAGCGCATGCCCGGTCACCAGCACGTTGAAGAGGTGGTGGTCGCCGCCCAAGATGCCGTCGCCCGGATGCATCAGCTCGGCCCGCATCAGGATCGAGAAGGCGCCGCCGATGAGCCCCGCCACCACGGCGAAGATCAGGTACATCGTGCCGATGTCCTTGTGGTTGGTCGAATAGACCCAGCGCCGCCAGCCAGTCGGGTGATGATCGTGAGCGCCGTGCTCGTGTCCGGCTTCCGCCTTGCCGTATGCCATGTGCCAGTCCCTCGTCCTGAAACTACTTCGCCGCGGTCTTCACCAGGGCCTCTGCGGCAAGCCGCGCCGCCAGCTCGTCATGCGCCGGCAGACCCGCCGCCTTGCGCCGTTCCTCGACCCACGACCTGAACTTCTCCTTGGAGACGACCTCGACCGCGATCGGCATGAAACCGTGCAGCGAGCCGCACAGTTCCGAGCACTGGCCGTAATAGACGCCTTCCTTGCGCGCGTTGAACCAGACCGCGTTCACCTTGCCCGGCACCGCATCCTTCTTCACGCCGAACGCCGGCACCGTCCAGGCATGCAGCACGTCCTCGGTCGTGATCAGCACCTGGATGCGCGTATCGACGGGCAGCACGACGCGGTTGTCGGTCTCGAGCAGCCTGAGCTGGCCCGGCTTCAGATCCTTTTCCGGCACCATCAGCGCATCGAAGCCGAAGCCGCCATTGTCCGGATATTCGTAGGACCAGTACCACTGATGGCCAACCGCCTTGATGGTCAGTTCCGGATTCTCGATCCGGTCCTGGAAATAGAGGAGCTTGAAGGAGGGCACGGCGATGATCAGCAGGATCATCACCGGCACCACGGTCCACACCACCTCGACCAGCGTGTTGTGCGAGGTCTTCGAGGGGACCGGGTTGTTCTTCGCGTTGAAGCGCACCATCACGTAGATGAGCAGCACCATGACGAAGAGCGTGATGGCCGTGATGATGATCAGCAGCAGCGTGTGGAAGTCGTGCACGAGATCCTTGATCTCCGTCACGCCGTCCTGCAGGCCAAGCTGCCAGGGCCGCGGCTGGCCGAGAACGGGGTCGGCCGCGAGGGCCGGCTGGAACAGCGCGAGCGCGCCGATCAGCGCCAGCCCGATCATCACGAAGCTATTTTTCCACGACATGGTTCCGCTCTACCCCTCGTCGCACGATCCGATATGCAGCCGCCGTCCCGGCTCCGCCCGACCGCGGCGAGGCCGTGGTCAAACGCCGAAGCGAGGGCCGGCCTTCCGGCGGCCATCGCCATTCAAGCCGATGCCTGCTTGCGCGGCATCATAGCCAAAGGCGGCCATCCGGGACGCAGCGAGCCAACCAATGCGACGTTATGTCGCAGAATGGTTAAGCCCATGATGCGGCGCCGCTTTTTGCGGATCGGATGGACCCGCCACGATGGCTCTGCCAAGCACCCGTTCAACCGCCGGCAGTGAACCTAGAACGGAATCCCTGCCCGTGCGGTGCGGCGGATGGTCGCGACCGCCGGCCTCGCCTATGTTATGGGTCTGAGGCGGACCGAAGCGGAGGAAGCAGGCCCTATGGACCAGTCAGCCGAACAGCTATTCTTCACGCGCGCCGGCCTCGACCGGGCGCGGACGGAACGGCGGGTGGCCGAGGCCCTGTCCGGGGCCGATGACGGCGAGCTTTTCCTGGAATACAGCCAGTCGGAGAGCTTCGCCTACGACGATGGCCGCCTGAAAAGTGCCAGTTTCGACACAACGCAAGGCTTCGGCCTGCGCTCGGTCGCCGGCGAGCAGACGGGATATGCCCACGCTTCCGACCTGTCGGATGCCGCCATCGAGCGGGCGGGCCACACGGTCCGCGCCGTCCAGGCCGGGCATTCGGGCGTCATGGCGGAGGCACCGCCGCGCACCAACCGGGCGCTCTACGTCGCCGACAATCCGCTGAACCAGGTGCCCTTCGAGGCCAAGGTGAAGCTGCTGCAGGAGATCGATTCCTATGCCCGCGCCCGCGACCCGCGGGTGCGCCAGGTCTCCGCCTCGCTCACCGGCTCCTGGTCGGCGATCGGCATACTCAGGGCGGACGGACGGTTCGTCGAGGATATCCGGCCGCTGGTCCGCATCAATGTCCAGGTCGTGGTCGGCGAGGGCGACCGGCAGGAGGCGGGCAGCCACGGCCAGGGCGGCCGCGTCGGCTATGTCGATTTCATGCGGCCCGAAAGCTGGCGCGGCCAGGTCGACGAGGCGCTGCGCCAGGCGCTCACCAACCTCGAATCGGTCCCCGCGCCGGCCGGCGAGATGCCGGTGGTGCTCGGCCCCGGCTGGCCCGGCATCCTGCTGCACGAAGCCATCGGCCACGGGCTCGAAGGCGACTTCAACCGCAAGAAGAGTTCGGTCTTCTCCGGCCTGCTGGGCCAGCGCGTGGCGGCACCTGGGGTTACCGTCATCGACGACGGCACCATCGACCACCGGCGCGGCTCGCTCACCATCGACGACGAGGGCACGCCGACGCAGCGCACGATCCTGATCGAGGACGGCATCCTGCGCGGCTACCTCCAGGACCGGCTCAATGCCCGGCTGATGAAGGTGCAACCGACGGGCAACGGCCGGCGTCAGGACTTTGCCCATATGCCGATGCCGCGCATGACCAACACCATCATGCTGGGCGGCGGACATGACCCGCAGGAGATCCTGCGCGGCGTCAAGCGCGGCATGTACGCGGTCAATTTCGGCGGCGGCCAGGTGGATATCACCTCAGGG
>JAHCLN010000208.1 GCA_026125215.1 Opitutaceae bacterium | reverse complement strand
TGGCGCGCCGGGGCCATCCCCAGGCCGGTCATACGCAGGACCGTCGCGCGGGAAACCGGAAAGAACGCCGTCTCCAGCGCGGAGGCCTCCCCACCCGGCCGCACCACCACCGCATCCTCCTGCACCTCGTATTGGTAGCCGACCGCTTCGGTCACAAAATCAAGGACCCGCCGCAGGTTGGTGTTGCGAAGTGTGATCGTCACCGTCGGCCGCTTGTCGGCGGGATCCAGCAGCACGATGTTCACGCCGCGGGGATCCGCCGCGGGCCGGTCGAATTCCTCGGACGCGGCGCTCAGGGCGGTGACCACGCGGCCAATCTCCCCCCGGGTGAAGCTGACGCTGGGCAGCACAATCTCCTCCAGTTTCCGCAACAGCGGGGCCGCACCGGTCTGCCCGCCGTCGACCGCCGTGCGCTCGTTGAAAGCGGCCGGGCGCTGCCAGCTGCGATCCACCGCCGCGAGCAGCTCGCCGCGCGTCTGTTCCCGATGACTTTCCGGCCGGCGGGCGGCCTCCGCCTCGATCCGGGCAAGAAACCTGACCGCATCCGGCTGACCCGGCTCCTGCGCCAGCACCTGCCGAAAGGTCGCCGTCGCCGCGACGCGATCGCCGGCCAGATACTGGCTGCGTCCGCGTTCCACCAGCCGGGCTACTTCCGGATTTTTCGCCGGAGCCTGCACCGGCGCCGCGACCGGGCGGGCGGCAACGACCGCCTGTTCATATTGGTTGCGCTCGCGTTGCAGTTCCTCGTGCAAGCCTTGCGTCAGCGGGTTCAGCGGCAGACCGGCCTTGGCCACATCCAACGCGGCGATGGCCTGCGCATACTCGCCCGCGCGGGCGTGCGCCCTCGCGAGCCGCTGCTGGGCGGTCGCGTTTTCCATCAGACCGCGCAAACGCTCGCCTTCTTCGCGGGCGATGGCCTCCGCTTCCGGATCCACCGGTGGGCCCGGCCGGGCGGGGGCCGGGACGTCGCCGGCCAGTTCCTGCAGGAGCCGGCGCACCACCACATCGCCCGGCGCCAACCGGTCGAGCTCCTCCAAATGCCGGCGCGCCGCGGCCAGATTGCCGGCGTCCCGTGCGTGCAGGGCATCGGCCATGAGCCTGATTTTCAATTCCGTGCTGATCTGCGCCAGGGACGGGATACCGGCGGCGCCAAGGAGCAGCAGGAGCAACAGCGACACCGGACCCGGAAAGCGATGACTGGGTTTGTTCATGACGGGCGTGGGCGTTTTACGGTGGGTCGGAAAGCGACGCCGCCGGCACCAGTGTGCGGCGTTCCGGGACGGGGGATTCAGGTGCTATCTGACTAAGCTCCACCGCGGGCGGGGCGAGCCGTATTTTATCAATGCGGTAGCGCCGATCGCCCAAAGCCACGACATCCTGCTCCCGCACGATCACTTCCTCGCCGTCGCCCGGCAACCGGCGCAGCCGGGCACGGAGCCCCGGCAGGTGCGCGGGCTGCCGGTCAGTCAATTGAACTTCCTCGCCCGTCGCGGGATTCCGCATCACGGCCAGTGCAATGCGCTCCTGCACCGTCATGCTTTCGGGAATGGCCACGCTCCGGCTTTCCACGGCGAAACGGACAATTCTCAGCCCCAGCTCCGGAAAGGTGCGACCGGCGCCCGCCAGCACGGTCTCTCCGGTCGCCACATTTTCAAAGATGCCGAGGTAGCTGACCTCCCCGCCCACATGGCCCGTCAGCTGCAGCGGAAACGGCTCGCGCTCCACCGTTACCAGCTGCCACGCAGCAGTCCCGGCCGCAGCGGTCACCAAGGCCGCCGGCTTCGATTCCCCGGCCACCAGAAACCGGCCGGTGGCGGGATCGTGCCGGATTTCCGGCGGGGTAAAAACATCGTAGACCCAGGCCGGTCCTCTTTTTTGTGACGCGGGCGGCAGCCACGGCGCGGGAGCGGGCCGCGCCGGCCACACCGTGATTTCTTCACTGCCGTGCGCTTCGCCGACCGGACTGAAAAGACGTTCTTCCCCCGCCTGCGGGCCTTTGAAACGCCACACCGACGCGATCAGCATCGTCGCTGCGATTGCGAAGAAAATCCGGGCCGCCGAAACTTTCACGGTCGTTCCTCCCCGGCTGCAACCGCCGCTACCGGCGTTTCCACCGTCACAACGAACCGCAGCAAACCGGGGGCCACGAGGGTCACCCGCTCGCTTTCCTGCTCCCGCCCGGTCACGACCGGCGCGGGCTGTTTTGCGGTCAGTTCCCCGGCTGCCAGCGGCTCGGCTTCGACCAGCCGCACGACCAGCGGTTGCCCGCCCTCCGCCAGCCGGTTCAGGAATTTTCTCAGCACCGGCGTATCGCCGCTGAACGCCACGCGAATGGCGAGCGTCGGCACGCCGGCGACTTGCTGCAGCGACCAGCGCGGATCGGGCGCAAAGTAATCCGCGGTCATTTCCGCCGCAACGCCACGGGGCGCTCCGGCAATGGGCCGCTGCCGCTGCACCGCCAGCAAGCCCGCCGGCCGCGCCTCGCCCAGCGCCTCCATCAGCGCTTCCACCACGCGTCGCTGCCCGCGCACCGCGGCGATTAGTTCCGGGTCCGGTCCGGTTTGCCGGTAACTGGCAAAGCCAAAATATTCCTCGGGGCGCAGCTCGATGCCCCGGGCCTGCAACTTGGCCCGCATGCGCTCCACCGCGGCCGCAAGTTCGAAGAAAGCCTCCGTCCGGTCGCGGGGTGCCTCAGCGGTGCCGGCGGGCAGCCACTCCCCCTGCCAGGCATCCTGCCGGCGTTTGAGTTCGGCCCGCGCCGAGGCTTCGGCCGCAGCCAGGCGTTCCGTCGTCGCCGCGTCCGCC
>JAHCLN010000207.1 GCA_026125215.1 Opitutaceae bacterium | reverse complement strand
AAGACCGACACCGAAGCCCGGTTCAACGCCGCGCAGCCGTTTTACACCAGCATTGTCCTCTACGTGCTGGCCCTGCTGCTCGCCCTCGGCTCGTGGCTGAAATGGCCGGATACGCTCGGACGCTCGGCCTTCTGGCTCATGACGCTGGCGTTCATCGCCACCACCGCCGGCATCGCCACCCGCATGTGGCTCGAAGGCCGGCCGCCGGTCACCAACCTCTACTCCTCCGCCCTCTTCGTCGGCTGGGGCTCCGTCGGGCTTTGCCTCATCCTTGAGCGCATCTACCGCAACGCCGTGGGCAGCGTGGCCGGCGGTCTCATCGGCTTCGGCACCCTGCTGATTGCGCACCACCTTTCGCTCAGCGGCGACACGCTGGAAATGATGCAGGCCGTGCTCGACTCCAACTTCTGGTTGGCGACCCATGTCATCATCATCACCATCGGTTACTCGGCGACCTACCTCGCCGGCTTCCTCGCCCTGATCTACGTGGTTCGCGGCACGCTGACCGCATCGCTCGACCGCGGCACGGCAGACGCACTCAGCCGGATGGTTTACGGCATCATCTGCTTCGCCACGCTTTTCAGCCTCATCGGCACCGTGCTCGGTGGCATCTGGGCCGACCAGTCCTGGGGCCGGTTCTGGGGCTGGGACCCCAAGGAAAACGGCGCCCTCATCATCGTGCTGTGGAATGCCATCATCCTCCACGCCCGCTGGGGCGGGCTGGTGAAGCAGCGCGGCCTGATGAACCTCACCATCTTCGGCAACGTCGTCACCAGCTGGAGCTGGTTCGGCACCAACATGCTCGGTGTCGGCCTGCACAGCTACGGCTTCCAGGAGGCCGGCTTCTGGTGGCTCATCGCTTTTGTCGCCAGCCAGCTCATGCTCATCATCTTGGGCTGCCTGCCCTTGAAGACTTGGCGCAGCTTCCGGGCGGCGGCCTGAGCGCTGAAATTCAACTTCGACAAACGCCCGGCGGACCGCTAGCCCTGTCTGCCATGGAAAAGTCCTCCAAAAAGGAAATGATGCGGCGGATCATCGCCTGTGTCGGACGCGAGCAGGCCATCCGGCTGGTTTCTGAAGCCTACAGCGCGGAAATCCTCGCCAATCGCATCGGCCGCATGGAGCCCGCCAGCCAGACCTTCATCCGCCAGGCCAAGCCCATCGCCGATCTGATGGAGGTCGCCCTCGAGCGCGTTCTGGCCGTGTGCGAGCTGACCGCCGACTGAGTCCGTCCCAAGCCACTCAGCCTCGGCAGAGCCGCCCCAGCCGCCGCACACCCTCGCGGATACGCTCGGGCGTCGAATTCGAATAATTCAGCCGCAGGTAATTGGTCCCGGCGTCGCCCGGAAAAAAGTCCCGGCCCGGCACAAAGGCCACCTTGTTTTCCACGGCGCGCTGCAACAACGCCAGCCCGTCCAGCTCCTGCGGTCCCGTCACCCACAGGAACATGCCGCCCTCGGGCCGCGTCCACGTATAGCCGGCGGGCAGCTCCGCCGTGAGTGCCTCGTCCATGATGCGGAAGCGCTCCCCGTAGGCCTGCCGGATGGTTTGCAGGTGCGCCGTCTGGTCGTTGCCGGTCAGATACGCGTGCGCCACGCGCTGGTCGAAACTGGAGGTGTGCAGGTCGGCGGCCTGTTTCACGATGAGCAGTTGGTTGAAGAACTCCGCCGGCGCCAGCACCCAGCCCAAGCGCAGCCCCGGGGCGATGGTCTTGGAAAACGTGCTGACATACAGCACACGGTCCGCCTCGTCCCAGTGTTTGATCGGCGGGATCTCCGCCCCGCGGTAGCGCAGCTTGCCATACGGATCATCCTCGATGACCGGCAGCCCGTGCTGCGCCGCGATCTGCGCCAGCCGCGCGCGGCGCTCCGCCGTGAGCGTGATGCCGGTCGGGTTCTGGAAGGTCGGGATGGTGTAGAGAAACTTCGGACGATGCCGCCGGATCAGCTCCGGCACCGCCTCGGGGATCAAACCCTCCGCATCCGTCGGCACCGGCACAAAGCGCGCCTGCAGCGTCTGGAAGGCCTGGATGGCCGCGAGGTAGGTGGGGTTCTCCGTCAAGACCACATCGCCCGGGTTAAGCAAAATCTTGCCCACGAGATCGAGCACCTGCTGCGAACCGTTGGTCACCAGCACGTCGTCCGCCCGTGCGCGGATGCCCCGGGCCTGCATTTCCTCCGCGATCCACTGACGCAACGCGGGCACGCCCTCGCTCGGCCCGTATTGCAGCGCCGCCGGTCCCTGCTCCGTCAGCACCCGGTCGGCCGCCGCCCGCACCGCCGCGACCGGAAACAGTTCCGGCGCGGGCAAGCCGCCGGCAAAGGAAATGATCTCCGGCTGGGCCGTGACCTTGAGAATCTCGCGGATGGTCGAAGGACGCATCGTCCGCATGCGATCGGCAAACTGGGTTACGGCTGCAGTCATGCCCCGAGCCAAGCCACCCGCGCCCTGTCCGGCAATGCTTATGCCGGGCTTCCGCTCAACGGCCCTTGCCCAGCAGTTCCTCGGCGTGCGCCAGCGCACTCTTGGCCGTGCGGTCCCCCAGCATCCGCGCCAGCTCGCTGACCCGCGCCTTGCGGCTGGCTTGGATCGGCTCGATCGTCACCGTCGCGCGCGCGCCCTCCTGGTCCTTGCTGACGACGAGATGACACGTCGCGCACGCCGCCACCTGCGGCAAATGCGTCACGCACAGCACCTGGTGACTCTGCGCGATGCCGGCCATCTTTTCCCCAACGACCCGGCCGATCTCGCCGCCCACGTTGGCGTCCACCTCGTCGAACACCAGCAGCGGCACCCCGTCAAGGTCGGCCAGCACGGTTTTCAACGCGAGCATCACCCGCGCCAGCTCCCCGCTGGAGGCAATCCGGCCCAGCGGAAGCGGCGGTTCGCCCACATT
>JAHCLN010000206.1 GCA_026125215.1 Opitutaceae bacterium | reverse complement strand
CGGCTGCCCACCGAATGCCTTATTCCCTCCTGGTCCAGGCGCTCGGTATAGCGGATGGAAACATACTGCGATCCGCGATCCGAATGGTGGATCAGGCTGGCATCCCGTTCCGGTTGGCGAGCGTAGAGCGCCTGTTCCAGGGCGTCCAGAACGAAGTCAGTGCGCATCGAACGACTGACACGCCAGCCGACAATGTGGCGGGCAAAGACGTCGATGACGAAGGCGACATAGACAAAACCCTGCCAGGTCGAGACATAGGTGAAATCCGATACCCAGAGCTGATTAGGCCGATCCGCCTTGAACTGCCGATTGACCCGATCCTGCGGACGCGGTGCCGCAGGATCGCCGAAGGTAGTTCGTACCACTTTGCCGCGCATCGCCCCGCGCAGACCCAAACGGCGCATCAGGCGTTCGACGGTGCAGCGCGCCACCTGAATGCCTTCCCGCTGCAACTGCCGCCAGACCTTGTCAGCACCATACACCTGAAAGTTCGCCTGCCAGACCCGCTGAATGTGGGGAGACAGAAACTCATCACGGCGAGCCCGGGCGCTACGCGACGCACCCGATTCCCCATGTATGGTCCGTCCCGCGTGGTCAAGGGCTGAGTTCAGCTTGAAGTGAAAGAAGGTTGCGCACATGTATCCGGCCTCTGTTGGGCAGGAACCCCGGCCTTGATGGAAATCCGCGCACCCCGAGCCTTATCACAAACTGCGGCCTCAACGGCCAGTGGGTAAGCCAGGCTTTCGAGATGCCGGTCTGACCTGTTCACGCCATCGCTGTCACTCAACACCTTGCAACCTGAGGCAACTGACACACCGAAATAAGGGGGTTGTGGTGCCCGGGCGGGTTAACTACCGTCCGAGTCAGGCGGCGACGGGAACCTGATAGGTGGTCCCCCGCGTCAGCACCGCCCAGGCGGTCCGGGCCATTTTGTTGGCCAGCGCCACGGCAGCCACCGGAACCCCGCGCCGCTCCTTGAGCGCCCAAACCCAGCGACTGCGCGGATCGTCATGCCGGTCGGCATAGCGCAACACGGCCCGAGCGCCGTGGATGAACAAAGCACGGAGGTAGGCATCGCCGCGTTTGCTGATGCTACCCAGCTGCGACCGGCCGCCGGTACTGTGTTGGCGTGGGACCAAGCCGAGGGCGGCCGCGCAGTCGCGACCGCTGGCAAACTGACACCCGCCCCCGAAGGCGGCCACGAAGGCGGACGCCCCGAGCACTCCAATGCCAGGGATACTCCGCAGGCGCCGACACGGCTCCAAAGTTTGCGTCTGCTGTTTCAGCCGCTGTTCCAACGCCGCAATCCGTTCGTCCAGATGAACCCACTCCCGTTGGAGTTCCGCCAGCAGCTCGCGCCCCAACGCCTGCAACCCGCCATCCGCCGTTTCCAGGATCTCTGGCAGGCGTCGGCGCAAGGCCGTCGGTCCCCGGAGGACCGTGAGGCCGAATTCCAGCAACAGGCCACGGAGCTGGTTGATAATCACCGTGCGCTGGGTAACGGCGCCCGACCGCAGCCGATGGAGGGCTTGCAGTTCCTGTTGGGCGATAGTCTTGATCGCCACGAACCGCATCGTCGGTCGGGTGACCGCCTCGGCGATCGCTTCGGCGTCCCGGAAATCGTTCTTGTTCGATTTCACGTAGGCCTTCACAAAGCCCGGATGGATCAAGCGCACCGTGTGACCGCAGTCGGTCAACACTCGCGCCAGGTGATGCGCGCCGCCGCAGGCCTCCATCCCGATCAGACACGGGACTTGTTGGGCCAGCCATTCCACCAGCCCGCCTCGACTGAAAGTCTTGCGCAGCACCGGCTTGCCTTGAGCATCCGCGCCATGAACGTGCAACACCGTCTTTCCCACATCAATTCCAATCACGCTAAGCTTCATGGTATCCGCTCCGCTCTTCAGTGACATACTCCATTGAGTCTATGCAGGCCATCAAGGCCGTGCAGGGAGCGGGGCGGACCATACCATTACAAGTCAGCCAGAGGGGATAAACGCCTGTTTGGCGGCGGCGATCCCGAGAGCGAAGGCGTAGACTTTCTGCATACCCTCCCAGATGGCTTTGGGGCCGGGAGGGCCATCTCCCTTCCGGCCGAGGAAGCCACCGAAACCGGCGATGAGTCGGGTCATGTGGCCCAGAGGTGGCGGAGTGTCCGGGGACTTGGTGCGACGGGCGACGATCCAGGCGGCCTGCCATTCCTCCGGGTCGAAGACCACCTCGCACGAGAGGTTTGGGCGTTCCCGACCCCAGGTGACCCGATGCAAGATGCGCCAAGCGATGATCAAATAGATCACCAGCGCCCGCTCCAGCCGTTCCAGCGTCCCCAGTTGCAGGCTCTCGACCCGGCAACCCGATTTCAAAATGCGGAAGAAAATCTCCACCAACCAGCGGCGACGATACCAGTCGATCAACTCCACGACCGTCTCCAGCGTTTCGGCGGGGCGGTTGGTCGACAAGCGCCAAACGATGGCCTGTTCCCCCGCCGGCGGGCGTTCCTCTCGCGCCAGGATCGCCGTGACCGTCACGGCCGGGGCACCCTTTCGAGCAGGCAGCGTCACCGTGTCCCGGTAGAGCGTTTGGCGCACCGGCCGCGCGGGCCGACCTGGCGTGGCGGGCAAGGTGAATTCCACCTCCCCCAGGGCCTGGGTCTGCTCCACCCGATGCCACACCTTCTCGCCGGCGGCGGTGTTCCGGTTATGTGTGGCCCGCACCAGCCAATCCGCCGGATGCCCCCGCCGCGCCGAAGCGTCCATCAGCGCTCGCAAATCCCCTTCTCGATCGGCGACATACACCAACCGCGTCTCCGGCGTTTGCTCCGCCAGATCGGCCACGATCTCGTAGCCTTCCACCCAGCGCACGCTTTCCTTGACCGCCACCTCACCCTTGGGCTTTCGCGTCCACATCCCAGCATCCACCCCCCCCAGCGCCAACCCTTGCGGCGTCACCACCAGGGTCGGATGCACGTAC
This sequence comes from Opitutaceae bacterium, assembly GCA_026125215.1. GTDB lineage: Bacteria > Verrucomicrobiota > Verrucomicrobiia > Opitutales > Opitutaceae > UBA2377. Next base: position 7 of record JAHCLN010000206.1, on the reverse strand, counting down.
AACCCAT
>JAHCLN010000205.1 GCA_026125215.1 Opitutaceae bacterium | reverse complement strand
ATTGCCGCCGTGGTCGGCCACGGTCGCCGCCACCAACTGCACCAGGCCGGGACGGTCGGCCCCGATGATCGTCATGACAAGAGTCGTGAGCATGGTCCGAGCCTAGGCCGCAAACGCGCCCCGGCAATGCCAACCTTCAGCCGGTTGCGGTCGGATTTTACCCTGAACCGTGTAGTTGAACCGCGAATGGAGACGAAGGAACACGAATCAGAAGATGAAGACGGAAGGCGGCAGGTGGACGCGCAGGTCCCTCTGCGCGTCGGTCAAGGCTGGCCGGCAGAGGGACCTGCCCGCCCACCTTGAAGCTTTGGCTCCGATCGAAGCGCCAGGCCTTGAAATACGCCATCCGCGCCGATCCGCGCAATCCGCGGGAAAATCCCGCCGTCCCAATCAAAATCGAGTCCAGACCGCAGGGCCTCAGCCATTGAAAATCGAAAATCCCGCCCCCCCTCACTCCTCCAGCTCCACGTTCCAGTAGGCGAGGTCGAGGAAGTCCTTCCACATCTCGCGGTGCTGGTTGCCGAGCACGAGCGAGATCACCGGCCGCCACTTCGGGCGCACGGGCTTGCGGATGAGGCGCATGCCGGCGGCGTGCGGGAGGCGGTTGGCCTTGCGCGAATTGCACTTGATGCACGAACACACGATGTTCTCCCACGTGGTCTTGCCGCCGGCGTCGCGCGGGATGACGTGGTCGAGGTTGAGCTGCTCGCGCGGGAAGACGCGCGCGCAATACTGGCAGGTGTTCTTGTCGCGCTCGAAGACGTTGTTGCGCGTGAGCTTCAGTTCCTTGCAGGGCAGCTTGTCGAAGAAGGTGAGCAGGATGACGCGCGGCAGGCGGATGGTGCGCGTGGGCGTGCGCACGGCCTCGATCTCCGACCGCGGCGGATTGCTCCGGGAGAAATCCATCCAGTCGAGCATCGAGAAGGTGCGGAAGTCCTCCTCGTCGTTGAAGACCACCTGCGCATGGCCGCGGGCGAGGAGCGCAAAGGCCCGGCGCGCGCCGATGATGTTTACCGCCTGCCACAGGCGGTTTAAAACCAGCACGGGTTGATCAAGGGCAACATCCATACGGGGGCATGGCAATAGCCGCGCAACCGGTTGGGTGTCAAGGACCGCGGTGTGAACAAGTGGTTACGGGCGTCCTCGTCCGTCCTGCCGCACCCCGGATCGTTCTCGTTCCTCGTTCTCCTGCTCGTTCTCCACAGCCCCGGATAGAGAACGAAGAACAATTACGAGAACGAGGAACGATAAAATCTGTCGCCCAGGGGATGGTTGTCTTTACGGCCGGCTCACTCCGCAGCCCGGTGGGTGTCGTTCGCCATCGCCGGGGCGAGCGCCTCGCCCTTGAGCTTGATACCCGCGAGCTTCTTCAGGATCAGCGCGGCGTGGTCCGCTTTCACGTCCACGAGCAGATGCCGTTGGTGGATGTCGATGGCGCCGACCACGTCGGCCGGCAGGCGGGTGACCCCGGCGATCTTGCCCACGACATCGGCGGGGGTGACGAGCTGCTTGCGGCCGACATTGAGAAAGAGCGTGGTCATGCCCGGCTCGCGGCCGGTGCGGGCGGGCCGTTCGTATTTGGCCTTGCCCGGCTTCGCGGCCCGGGCGGGCGGGGTCTCATTCCCCGGCCCGGCATCCGGGCCGGACTTGGCCCAGGCCGGGGCCGCCTTGCGGTCGGCGGGTTGGGGTTTCGCGGCCGCCTGGGCGGGGCCGGCGGTGCTGCCGTGCAGGAGGTGGATCAGCGCCGAGCAGATGTCGGTGCTCGCATAGCCCTGGTCGAGCAGGCGGTCGATCATGCGGTCGTGCGGCTTGAACTGTTTCGCGTCGAGCGTGCTCCGGATTTTTTCGAAAAACACGTTCGTCCGCGCCTCCTCCACCTCGTCGAGCGAGGGGATGGTGCCGCGTTTCACGTTGAGTTTCGCCCAGCGCACCATGCTCTGCAGCTTGTAGATCTCCTGGCCGGACACGAAGGTGAAGGCGCGGCCGGCTTTGCCCGCGCGCCCGGTGCGGCCGATGCGGTGCGTGTAGTCCTCGGCGTCGTTGGGCAGGTCGAAGTTGAACACCACCTCGAGGTCGTCCACGTCGAGCCCGCGCGCCGCCACATCGGTCGCCACCAGGAACTCGAACCCGCGGCGGCGGAACTTTTCCATCACCCGGTCGCGCTGCGCCTGCGAGATGTCGCCGTGCAGCCGGTCGGTGAGGTAGCCGCGCGCGTGCAGGTGCTCGTCGAGGTCGTCCACCATGATCTTGGTGCTGCAAAAGATGATGCCATAGCGGAAATCGTGCACGTCGATCAGCCGCGTGAGCGCCTCGATCTTCGAGCGCCGGTCCACCTCAAAGTAAACCTGCTCCACCGCCGGGGCGTTCTGGGCGACCGACTCGATCCGGATCCACGCCGGGTCCTTCGAGTAGCGGTTGATCAGGTCCTGGATCGCCCGCGGGATCGTGGCCGAGAAGAACAGCAGCTGGCGCGTCGCAGGCACCGCCTTGAGGATGTGCTCGATGTCGTCGCGGAAGCCCATGTCGAGCATGCGGTCGGTTTCGTCGAGGATCACGAGCTTGAGTTTGTCCAGCTTCAGCGTGCCGCGCTCCATGTGGTCCATCACGCGGCCCGGCGTGCCGATGACCACCTGCGCCCCGGCCGCCAGCGCGCGGAACTGCCGCTCGTAGCTCTGGCCGCCGTAGATGGGCACGCCCATCACGCCCTTTTTGAAAAAGGCGATCTTGCCGGTCTCCTCTGCCACCTGCACGGCCAGTTCGCGCGTCGGGCAGAGGATCAGCACCTGCACGGCGCGCACCTTCGGGTCCACCGCCTCGATCGCGGGGATGGCGAAAGCCACGGTCTTGCCCGAGCCGGTCGAGGACTGGCCGACGACATCGCGCCCCTGCATGATCGTGGGGATGACTGCCGTCTGAATCGGCGAGGCCTCCTCAAAGCCCATCTTGCCGACGGCTTTGAGAATGTCCTCGGACAGGCCGAGTTCGTTGAAGGGACGTTTTTCCATAGGCCCACC
>JAHCLN010000204.1 GCA_026125215.1 Opitutaceae bacterium | reverse complement strand
CGGGACGCAAACCTTGCCGGTGAGGCGCCGTTTGCCGGGGACTTCGGGCTTTTCACCGCGCTGCGCGACGGAGGGCCGCTGGCCGCGCATTTCGCCGGCGCGGAAAACTCCCTGCTCAAATCCGTCTGGCCGTATGCGCGGGCCGTGCCCGATTTCGCCCGGCCCGGCGGGACCACGCTCGAATGGGGACCGTGGATCGATACCGGTGCGCTCTACCGGCAGTTCTATCCGAAACTGGCCGCCTACGGGCTCGGCGAGCTGATCGTGGTCTGCGGCCTGCAGGCGGAGCTGGACCGGCTGGCGGCACAGCATTGTCCGGCCGAACGCCGCCGTTATCACGCGGCCCCCTATGATGCGCTGGCCGGCGCCCTGCTGCTCGGTTCGCTCGCCCGCGAACCGGCGTTGGCCGCGCTCACCGTGCCGCAATTGCTGGCCTTCAGCACCCTCGACGGCGAAAAGCGCGACGCCCTGCAGCAGGGGAATCTGTTTTAAGCCGGGAGTTTCGCGCCCGGCGGCGGGACACCGGCTTAATCGAGGGGATATTTTTTCAAACCGGTGAACTGGGCGAAGGCGCGCAGGAGGAAAAGCGGGTTGTCAACGAGGTAGCGCCGCCCGAGGCGGCGTGGTTCCTGGCCGAGCCGGAACAGCCATTCGAGACCGCTGCGCTGCAGCCAGCGGGGCGCCTGTTTTTTTCTTCCCGAAAGAAAGTCGAACGCCGCGCCGACGCCGATCAGCACGCCGGCGTCGAGCCGGTCCCAATGGGCGGCCATGAAATGATCCTGTTTTGGTGTGCCCAGCCCGACCCAAAACACATCGGGCCGGGCGGCACTGACCGCGGTTTGCAGTTGGGCGAATTCGTCGCCGGAGAGCGCGCGGAACGGAGGGGTGAAGGTGCCCGTCACCTGCAGCCCGGGAAAGCGTGCGGTCAGCCGTGCGGCCAGCGCGTCGGCCACACCGGGAGCGCCGCCGAAGAAGAAATGCCGCAGCCCGGCGGCCCGGCCGCGGTCGCAGACGGCCAGCATCAGGTCGGGCCCGTAAACCCGGGTGACCGGGCGAAATCCCTGCAGTTGGCCGAGCCAGACGAGCGGCATGCCGTCGGGGGTGGTGAGCCACGAGCGGTTGAGGATGTGCCGGTAGGCCGGATCGCGCTGCGCCTCGCCGATGCCATGGGCCGTGCAGGTGCAGATGTAGCCGGCGTGCGACCGGCCCCGGGCGCCCAGCACGAGATCGCAGGCTTGGTCCAGCGTCAGCGCCGAGATGGCGACTCCCTGCACATTGTAACGCGGCACCGGGCTCATGGGCGCATGCTCGGGGCCGTTCAGCGGGCTGGCAATCCGGGAGCTTCCGCCGCTCCGGGATGCAGTGATCGGCGGGTGAGCCACGCTAGGCCGAGGGCCAGGGCAATGAAAGCGAGCAACCCGGCGAAGGCGAGGGTGGCGTCGGCGCGGGCGACCACGGCCATGGCGCCGAACAACAGGAGCGTGCGCAGGATGCGGTCCACCGCGGCGATCACGACGTTGACGCGGCCCATGATCGCGTTGGGCACCTCGTGGAGCAGGACGCTGCCGCGGGCGACGCGGGCGCCGGCATTGCCCAGCCCGAGCAGGAGGAGCGCGGCGTAGAAGGTGAGCACGCCGGGCACGCCGCCGAGCAGCGCGAGCCCGCCGAGAAAGAGCGCCATCATGAGCAGCGCCACGCCCGCCGGCGGGCGGGCGGCCAGCAGCCGCGGCACCAGCAGGCCCGCCAGGATCGCGCCGCCGGCGAAGGCGACTTCGCCGCGACCGTAGACCGCGGCGGGCGCCTGCAGGACGTTTTGCACGTAGATGGGGAAAAGATAGTTGCCGACCATCACCGCCACGAACGGCGCGATGGTGCAGATAATGAAGACCGTGAAGCCGGCCCGCGCGCCGAGCCAGCGCAGGCCTTCCAGGAAAGAGGCGCCCGCGCTGCTGTTCTCACCACCGGCTTTCAGGTGCGTGGCCTCGTAGGGCAGGGTGCGCTGCACAAAGAAACTGAAAACATAGGTCGCGCTGTTGCAGAGCAGGATCAGCCCGAAAGGCACGCGGTCGATCAGCAGGCTGGCCAAACCGCCCGCCAGCATCGAGGCGGTCTGGCCCTGGATCTCGAGCAGGCCCATCAGCTGCTGGTAGTGCCGCCGCTCGAAGATTTGCTGCACGAAGGCAAACTTGGCCGGGTAGTGCAGCGTGTAATAGAGCATGCCGCAGAAGAACAGGACCAGCAGCTGCCAGGTCGCGGTCTCACCGGTCACCAAAATCCAAGCGGTCATCGCCAGGGCGGTGAGAGCACCGAAGGCCTCGCCGGCCAGCAGCGCCGTCTTGCGCGAGTGCCGGTCGAGCCAGGCGCCATAATAGGGCGCAAAGGCAAAAAGGACGATCGTCGAGATGATGGTGACCCAGCCGTAGTAGCGTTCGCCGCCGGGCTGCTGCACGAGCAGCCACGGAATGGTGATGAGCGTGATGCCGACGCCGATGGAGCCGGTGACGTTGGCCAGCAGGAGACGCCGGATGCGGAAATCGGCCAGCAGGGTTTTCACGCGGACGGCCTCACAGGCCCTGCTGGTCAATCAGCCAGATGAGCGCGGCGAGTGCGCCGGCCCCGAGGTGCAGTTCGCGCGGATGCACCTTGTCGAGGGAATCGATGGCCGTGTGGTGGTAGTCGAAATAACGCTGGGAGTCGGGCAGGAGGTTGCCGACGGTGGCGCCGAGAACCATGAGCGGGCCGACATCGGCGCCGCCCGTTCCGCGGACAAAGGCATTCACGCCGTAGGGGGCGAAGAGCGGCAGCCAGCGTTGCGCGCGTTCGTGCACCGGCCCCTGCGTGCTGCCGAGGCTGAAGCCGCGCGGCGCGAAACCGCCGCTGTCGGTCTCGACGGCGAAGACATGTTTTTCCCCGCTGCGGCGGACCTGGTTCGCGTAGGCGAGGGCGCCGCGCAGGCCGTTCTCCTCGTTGGTGAAAAGCACGCAGCGCACCGTGCGGCGCGGTTGGTAACCGAGGGCCCGGAAA
>JAHCLN010000203.1 GCA_026125215.1 Opitutaceae bacterium | reverse complement strand
CCGTCCACATCGGCGAAGCCCAGAAGCTCACAGTTGGCGTAGGTCTTGATCTGCTCGGCGTAGCGGGCGGAAACATTGCCACAGCCGACGATGGCGACACGGATTTTTGGGGAAGACATGGGGAAAAAGCGGGAAAGGATTGGGGTTCAGCCCAGCAGCGACCGGATGCGCTGCACGCATTCGGTGAGTGCGGGCACGGGGTTCTCGATATCGCCTTCGTATTCGATGATGACGCTCTGCGTGCGCCCGTTGGCCTGCAGGAGCGCGAGCATCTTCGGCAGATCGAGGTTGCCCTCGCCGAGGATCGTGTCGGCCGGCTTGCCGGCGCGGTCGAAAACGAAGTCCTTCAGGTGCACGCCGTAGAGCCGGTCGGCGAATTTTTCGGCCAGCGCGACCGGGTCCTCGTGCGCATCGAGCGCCCAGGCCGTGTCGAGGCACAGCCCGATGCGCGGTGAAGTCGTGGCGAACACCTGCGCCAGCATCTGCGCGTTGCCGAGCCAGTGGCGGCCGCCGTGGTTGTGGATCGCGATCTGCAGGTCGTATTGCTCCGCGAGTTTTTCCGCACCGCGCCAGATTTCCGGACCGGCGCCGGGATCGAAGTCCGCCGTGATCACCTTCGCACCGGCCAGTCGGGCAAATTCACCCAGCCGGCGCTCGTGCGCCGCATCGCCGTGGAAACGCTCGACCCCCAGGCTGGCGATGCGCACGCCGGCGGCACGGCACTGCGCGACGACCCCGGCAAAGGTTTCCTCCCGGGTAAAGTCCACGTGCACGCCGCACAGCTCGATGGTGGCGACGCCGCAGGCCTTGAGGCGCGCGAGCACGGTGGCGAGGTCTTTGGAGCCGCGAAAGCAATAGCTCTGCATGCCCAGTTCGGGGAGGAGGTTTTTCATGGGGTGAGGCCGGACATCGTTGTAAAGTCCCGGCCACAGGCAATGCCGGGTTCGGTCATAGCGGTAGTTGGCGGGATTGGATGGCCCCCACCCCGGCCCGGCCCGAAATACCGTGGCGAAGAAAATCTGCATCTTCACCAACATGGAAGCCTTGCCGGGGTGGATAACTGGGAACAGTGCTACGCGACGCGAGGCCGGGCGACCTGCGAACTTTACCCGTGGCAAGGTGCGGGCCCGCATCCGGGACGACGTCGCGGCCGGTGTAGAGTATGCTCGGAGCGGACTCGCCGACAAAATGGTGCGCGTTCCCGGCAGGCGCCCGATGCCGGCGCGGCTCAGGGCAGCCAGCCGCGCCGCCAGGCCAGCCAGATGAGCGCACCCATGCCGCCGCCGCCCAGATGCGCAAGCGCGGACACGCGCCCGACTCCGGTCAACTGCGCATACAACGCCACGAGCTCGAAACCGAGGTAGAGCACGAGGAAGACCATCACCGGCAGTCCACGCCGCACGCGGCCCCGCCAGCCATACCAAAGCCCGAGGCGCACGACCCAACCCAGCGGAATCCAGAGCACCCGCGCATGGGGAAACTGCAGGACGTAGAAAACCATGATGCCCATGACCCCGGCGCTCGCGCCGATGAGCGGCACCGGCGTCACCGCTCCGTGCAGCCAGGCCCCCGCCATCGAGGACGCAAAAAACAGTCCCAGCGTGCGCCGCCGGCCAAAGGCGCACTCGGTGTTGTCGCCAAAAATCAGCAGGAAGTAGAGGTTGCCCAGCAGATGGGCCCAGCCGCCGTGGAGGAAAGCATAACCGAACAACCCCGTCCACCAGTGCAGCCCGGACGCCCGCGGATCGAAGACCGCGAGCTGCCACCAGCCCGGACGCGCCGCCACCAGCCAGCAGGCCACGGAAGTCAGGATGATGGCCAGGGCCAGTCCGTGCACGGCCCACGGTGCCCGCCGGACAACGCTCTGGCGCAGCTCCACCGGCAGCCCGACAAGAAACATCAGTTGCGCGGCCCAGGCCAACCGCGGCCGCACCGTGTAACCCGGCACGGTCGGGAGCAGGCTGGAAAGACGCGGCGGTTGCCTCATGGCGAGGGCACGGAAATGTCGCGCCCCTGCGGCCGGCGCGAGCCGCAAATCGCGCGCCCTGACCCGCGGCCGCGGGTTGCATCTTGGATGAAACCGGCCAAACTGTCTCCTGTCCAAGGAGACCATCATGCACCCCCTGCCCCGCCTCCTGCTGATTTTCCTGCCCCTGGCCTTGGGCGCCGCGGAGATCCGGCCCGGCGACACCTTGGAGCAGGTGCGACAGACGCTGGGCGCACCCCGCGGGCAGGCCGAATCCGGCGACCGCCTGCTCCTCTATTACGAGCGCGGGGAGGTGGAACTGCAGGACGACGTCGTCACGCGCGTGGCGCTGCTATCCCGCGACGCCCATGAGGCGGAATCCGCCCGGCGCGCCGCCGAGGCGCAACGGCTGCGCGAGGCCGACGAGATCCGCCGCGCCCGGCTCCGCACCGAAGGCGAAGCGCTCAAGGCCCGCCAGCTGGCCGACCCGGATTTTCGCGGCGCGAGCCCTGCCCGGCAGGTCGCCTTCTGGGAGGATTTTGTGCGTCGCTACCCCGACGTGCCCGGCCACGAGGAACTCCTGCTCGCCCGGCTGCGCCTCGCCGAACAGCATGAACAGGAACGCCGTGAGAAGGAAAATACGGAGCGGCTCGCCCGGCTCGAAGCCCGGCTGGCGGAGAGCGAGGCGCGCGCCCTGGCCGCCGAACACCGGCCGGAGCGGCGCGTGTATCGCAGCTTTCATCCCGGCTACCTGCGTCACGGACATCCCCAGAACCACTGGCCGATCGACTACGGCGATTTCAATTTCTCGCATCCGCTGGGCACCCCGCTCCACAAACTCGGCGGTTCGACCCTGGCCGAAACGGAAACGGATCGCCGCGAGCCGGACCGGGGCCGCTACCTGCGCCGCGACCATCGGTCGGAACGCCGGCGCTGAGCGGCCGGACATGCATCTCTACCTGCTCCGCCACGCGCACGCCCTCGCCGGGGTGGATGATGCCGCCCGCCCGCTCAGCAAACGCGGCCGCAAGCAAATCCGCGCGCTCGCCCGGTGGTTGATGGCCAACCAAG
>JAHCLN010000202.1 GCA_026125215.1 Opitutaceae bacterium | reverse complement strand
GGCCGCCGGCGCGCCCGACCCGCTGCCGCCGGGATTCGCCGTGGCATGGGCCGATGGGCAGGTGCTCCCCTGGGCCGTGCGCGACGGCCGCCTGGAGATCTGGACCCTCAAGCCCGCGGGCGTCATGCCCCTGGCGTTCGCCGACGAGGCGCCGGAAACCGCCGGGGTGGTGGGGCTGGATGGTCTCGGCCGCGCGGCGGTGCTGTGGCCGCAAGCGCCGACCAGGCCGGCGCCGCAGGAATCGGCGCCCGGCGGTCCGGAGGGCTCGCCCGCCGCGGGGCGCGGTCTCGCCGCCGAAGCGCCGAAGTTCATGTACTCGGAGGTGTCGGCGTACACCGGGCGGCAGATGTTCATCGGCTCGGCGCGCCGGGACCCGCTGCTGTCGCCTCGGGACTTTCAGGTGCTGTCGCTGGTGTTCGGCAGCCTGATGATCGTGGTGCTCCTGTTCGTGCTGCGGAGCGATGCGCGCAAGGAACTGTCGCTGCCGGCGGGCGCGGCGTTGGCGCCGCCGGGGATGCGGGTGCTTGCCGGGGCGATGGACCTGCTGCCGGCCTTGGGGCTGGCGGGGCTGCTCACGGGCGTGGCGCCGGCGAAGCTGCTGAGCCTGGTGGTGCTGACCAGCCCGTTCAGCCTCACGCCGCTGGTGCTGGCGACGCTGGGGCTGGTGATCGGCCACTGCGCGCTGAGCGAGTGGCGATGGGGGCGGTCGCTGGGCAAGGCGCTGGTGGGCTGCCGGGTTGCCCCGGCCAGCGCGTGGGACCGGGTGGACGGTCGCCTGCGCCTGTGGCAGACGCTGGCGCGCAACGCCGTGCGCTGGGTCTTCCCGCCGCTGGGGATGCTGATGCTCTTCGACCCCAACTTCCGCCACCCGGGCGATGTGCTGGCGCGCACGGTGGTGGTGATCCCGCCCGACGATGGGCCGAACGAGCCGGATGAGCAGAACGAATCGGAAGGACCGGATGGACGCGAGCCGGAAGAGCGGAACAACTGACGTTCTCCCGCCGCAGTTCCCCTCGGCCCTTTTCCCTGCGCCCTTCCCTGCCTTGCCCTCGCGACTCGCGTCTCGGCACGCGCGACTTCCCCCGCCGCACCCCAGCGGGGTGCACGATGGTTGCCAGAGGCAGCTCTGCGCCCCTGGAGAACAGCCCCCCAAAGCAACCTGCCTTCTTGCCTTCCAACCCCAGCGGGGTTGGTGAACGCAACGCCCGCACGCCGCACCGCCAAACGCGGCCCGCCAAGAACGCGGGACCGAACGCGGGTCGTCCATACCGACGTGCCCGCGGAGCCGGTCACGTCGGCGGCACGTCAGACTTCGGTAAGATCTCGGTGGCACCTGCCCGTCCGCTAGTCATTGGGCTGGCGGATCGATTGCCACACTCCGGACATGGTGAACCAGATCGCAGGCCGTGCAGAGAATAGCCACAATCGGTGCACGACCGCGCGTGCCCTCTGCATCGCGTTCTCGTGTGCAATACAATGCCAACCAATGCGCCAAAGCCCAGCGGCCACAAAGGCACGACTAGCCACTCACGACCAACTTCAAAGTGTCTGCGAAATTGCCACTCCCAGCGCGACTCGAACCACCGCAGTTCTACGAATGGACTAGAGTAGTTGATTCGAGAAACCGGGACATCATCCCAAACGTTCATAAAAATAACAGCACCAGCACATACACTGACGCGTGTGCGCGGCGAGACCCAGGCGGTGACCGGCAAAACGCCGGTTGCGAGTATGAGCGCGATGACGCATAGCATCGATGCTGCAAATGCTCGATGCGCAAGCACGCGCGTTATTCGTAGAGTTGCCATGTACTAGCCGGTCGGCCGAGGCGGAATAGGCGGGATCTCGGGGAGATTGGGCGCTCCGGGAATTTTCTTCTTCAAAATATCCGTCAACTCATCCGCAAACCAGTAGTGCATTTCGTCCAGGAGTTGGCGAACGCACGGCACGATTCTCTGCCTCGCACAATTCGCTCCGCCGCAACAGTTGGTGCACGCCGACTGGGCATCCTCCGCGGCGCGAATGCAGTCGTTAAACGTTCCGGGTCGGAATAGATTGTAAACTCCACATGATTGCACCCATATCGATCCCACAGTTCGGCACGCTTGAAAGCAGTCCATGTTTGGATCGTTAGGCAAGAGTGCATCTATATATGGATCTTGCCACGGTTGCTGCGCAGGCACAGGCAGGTCCGGCGCCGGTCTCAAGCAAACGTCCAAAGCCGATCGGACATCACCGCTGCAAGCTGTCACGAGATGGCGTCCATCGCCTCGAAAGCACGCGGCTTGCTTCGCTCTGCAGCACATTCTCCCGGCCGATCTTGCCGTTTCCTTGCATTCGAGACTTATCGGCGGGAGTTTCCGCCTGTTGCCTGGCGGCGAAAGCGGGTCGTCGAGACGCAGACCTTCGCGAAATCCACCAAGCTGATCCTCGACTTCTTGATAGCACGCCAGTAGAAACCCAGGTCCACACGCGGCCGTCCATCGCGTGCTTGGGTCGTCATACGGACCCTTCTGAGGTTCGGTGGTAAGAGTGCAAGTAGTGATGCTGAGTGTCACACGATTGTCGAAAACAACTAATCCAGCAAATGTCAAGTCGCCGTCGGATTCGTTCGCACCCTGTGCGAATCGACTTGCGACTTGACTCGTTGTGACAGCTCCCCACCCCAGCACCTCGCCCGCGCCGGCGGTCACGATCGCCCAGTCCGCCGAATCCACATCCCCATCCAGGTCCAGGTCGCCGCGAACGTCGTACACCCCGGTTGCCTCGATCGCCTTGTGCAGCGTGTCGTCCGCACCGTCGCAGTCGCCGTCGGCGTCCACATCGCCCAGCGGCAGCCCGAACGGCACCCCGTTGGCCGAGTACCGCTCCTGCTCCACCAGCGCCCCACCCGGCCCCACCAGCGCCACCACGCTCCCCTGGTGATCCGTGCAGGAGTACATGCGCTCGGGGCGCCCGGGATCCGCTGCACCCGAATCCCACTTCTCGGGGTTGGCCCGCAGGTCCAGGTTCCGATCCCGCAGCAGCGGCCCGCCCGCGAACGCCGGCCCACGCACCGC
>JAHCLN010000201.1 GCA_026125215.1 Opitutaceae bacterium | reverse complement strand
TACGGGCCTCGTTGTAATTTTCGCCGAGCCGCGGGGTGCTTTCATTGAGGGTGATGGCGACGGTCTGCCCGAAAGGATTGAAGGCCGACGTCGCGTCCAACGTCAGGTCGCCGGTGAGCACATCATGGCCGCGATTCACGACGCTGCGCACATGGGCGCCATCCAGTCCCAGCTGCAGCCAGGGAAAGGCGTCGTAGGCGATGGAGCCAAACCAGGTGGTGCGTTGCTGCCGGCGGGCATAAGGGGAATCGAGGCTGTTGAGCGATACGGCCAGGCCTCCGGGCGGGTCGAAAAAGTTCAGGCTGCGCACCCCTTCCCGCCCGGCAAACGCCGCCAAGCCGCCGCGGCCATCGGCCCCGGGCGCAACAGAGGTGAAGGAGGCGGAGCCGGGACCAAACAGCGGCGAATCACCGGCGCTGCGCACATTCGGCGTGGCGCGATACAGCCGGTCCGGCAGCAGGGTGATTTGTTGGGCGGCCTTCTGGCGGTAGCCGAGTTCGGCTTCCGTGGCCGGATGTATCCGGGTGTGACTGGTGCTGAGGCGCAACCGCAGCGCGCCTTTCAGGAGCGACTGGCCGTGCTGCAAGGAGACGGAGGACTGGGCTGCGTCATAGCCGCCCAGCGCGTTGGTGTAGGTGGCGGTCACCTCCGTGGCGTCAGCTTCCGGACGGAGCACAATGTTGATGACGCCCCCGACGGGGTTGCCGCTGTAAAGCGCCGAAGCCGACACCGGCAGCACCTCGATCCGATCGACCAGCCCCAGCGGGATGAAGTTAACATCGGGCGGCGCGGAGCCCGACAGATTGGTGAGCACCTCCGGCAGACGCCGGCCGTTGACGAGCACGACGGTTTCGTCGGAGCTGTAGCCCCGCAGTTTGAGGTTGGTGCTGCCGACGGAAAAACTGTTCAAGTTGACATCCTGCTCGGGCGGCCGGACGGAGGCGTCGCTTTCCAAAACCGCGCGCTGCAAAAATTCGTTCAGATCGACGACTCCACTGCGGATCACTTCATCCCGGCCATAAACGACAAAGGGCAGGGCGTCGTTTTCCGTGCGGGCGAGATCGAGGTTGCCGGTTGCATGGCGTGGTCCGGCCAGCGTGATCCGGTTGCCCGGCCCACCGCCGGCCTGGACCACAAAGGGCTCCAGCTCCGTAAAGTCACCCGCCGGCTCCACAGTGTGGGAATCGAGCGTGGCGGCGCGGTTCGGCCGCACGAACACACCGGTGATTTCCAGCGGCCGAAACCCCTCTCCCGTGGCAAGCAGCCGATGCTCGCCGGGCGGCACGCCGCCGAGGCGAAACCGGCCGCGCCCATCGGTCGTCGTCAACGCATCAACCCCGGTGACGCTGATCCGGAGGCCGGCGGCCCCGCTGCCTTCCGGGGTAAGCAGTCGGCCGCGGATTTCACCGTAGGCGGCGGGTCCGGCGGCGATGATGAACTTTCCCGAGGGCGAACGCCGGGCCAGCAGCGGAGTGTCGCCCAGCAGCAGGATCAGGGCGCGCTCCGGCTCGTAACGGCCTTGCACGCCCGGGGTGTCGAGCCCCCGGACTTCGTCGGCCGCGTAGAGCACCTCAACCCCGGCCTGTCTGGAAAACAGCAAAAGGGCGGAAGCCAAGCCTTGCGGCGCGATGTCGAACTCCGCCGCAGGCGCGGCCGACAGGAAGCTGCCCACGATGAAACCCGCGACGGCCGCCAAGCGGCGCACCGCGGGCAGAAGCTGGAGGAAATGATCCGGCATGCGGCTCGTAAGAGGAAACGGGCCGGCTCAGCCTGCGTCCACCAAATGGACTTGGATGGTGCCGCTCAAACTGCGTGTGACCCGAACGGGCAGGACGCTTTCCAAGGCGGCCAGAAATCCGTCCAGATCATCCAGGCTGAACCTTCCGCCGAGCCGCAGCTCGCCTGCGCCGGATGCGGCCGTGATGCCGCGGCCATGATAGCGGGCGAAACGGGCCAGCGCTTCGTCGAGGCGATCGTCGGCGAACACGGCCTGTCCATGACGCCACGCCAAGGCGGCGTCGAGCTGGGCCGTGGACAACGTTTGCGTCCGGATCTCGCCGTTGCCGGCCGACAGACGGTCGCCGGCCGCGAGCGATCGGGGGGCGAAGTGGCGGCCCTCCGGAGAGACGGTCGGGCGCACTTGCACCGAGCCGCTGGCCACCAGCACATCCAACAAATGGGAGTTTTCGCTGCGCACTTCGAAGACCGTGCCCGTCACCTCCACCGAGCCGGCGGGAGTTTCAACGATGAAGGGTCGCGCTTTGTCCTCGGTCACGGTGAAAAGGGCCTGGCCCGCGGCCAGGCGCACGCGGCGCTCCCGGGCGGTGATGTCCACCTGCACGCTGGTCAGCGCATTGAGTTCGGCCCGGCTGCCGTCGGCCAACCGGATGGTCTGGCGTTCTGCGGCCGAGGTGGCGTAGCGGTCGGACTGGTGCGGGACGGTGCCCGGCCAAAAAACGAAGACAAATGCCGCGGCGATCGGGACGGCCGCCAGCCAGAACAAATTCCGCCGGGGGGGCGTTGTTTTGCCGGCGGTTGCGGCCGGCAGGTCGGCCGGCTTCGGCAGGGCGGGCAGCAGCAATTCCAAGTCGGTCGAGAACTGGCAATAGGCCGAGAGCAGCCCGCGATGCGAGGGATGGGCCTCGAGCCATTCGTCGAGCGCGATGCGGTCGGCGGCGGAAAGCGTGCCGCCATCCAGCCGGGCGGCCCAGAGTGAAGCCTGCTCGTCGGCGGCCGTGCCGGAAGGTGATGCGGATGGTTTCATAAATTGGCCTCCTGTCGCCGGGCAGCGGCTGCGTCCGCCTCCTCGGCGAGCATGGCACGCAGCAAGCGCAAGGCCCGGGCGTGTTGTTTTTCCACCGTGCTGACGGCAATGCCCAGCCGTTGGGATATGTCGCGGTGGGAGAGAAGTTCGATCTTGCGGAGCAACAGGACCTGCCGGCAGCCAGCCGGCAACCGGTCGATGGCCTGTTGCACCCGGGCCAGCTCCTGCCGTGCCATCACTTCATCGCTCACTCCCGGCTGCGCGGCGGTGACGGATTCGGGCGCCAGCGGTTCGCCCCCGATGGGCGTGATTTTGCGGCGCCGCAGTTCGTTGATGGCCAGCCGGCGGGCGGTCACATACAGCAGGGCTTCCGGATTCTGGGTGGGGTTTTTCCCGGCGTAGCGGTAGACACGCAGGTAGGCGTCATGCGCCACATCGTGGGCTTCCGTGTGATTGCCCAG
>JAHCLN010000200.1 GCA_026125215.1 Opitutaceae bacterium | reverse complement strand
CGCTGGCGTTGCCCACCTGAATCGTGACGTTGGCCGATGCCTTGGCCGTGACAGCGATGAGCCGCCAGCCGAGGTCGGGCAGCACGGCTTGGCCGGTGAGCTGGAGGTTGCCCGCGCCGCCGTGGGCAACGCTCGCGGTGACTTGGAGGCGGTCGCCGCGCTGGAGGCGGTCAACGCCGGTCGTGGTGAGCAGCAGCGGGCGACGCGCTCCGGAGCGGTCGCGCTCTTGGTAGCCTGCGCCGGTGCCGTCGAAGACCCAGCGACCGCAGAGGCCGGCGGTGGTTACTACCACAGATTTTAAGTAAAGGATTGAGGCGGCCGCGACTGAAACGCCAGAGCCCGTGCTGTCCGTCGCACGTATGTTTAGCGCCGTCTGCTCCTGACGGCTGATTGCGCTGGTTGCATACCAAGTATCAGCGTCGGGGATGCTTACGACCCCACGGGAGGCCAGTGTAGGCGCAGTATCAAATCCGACATAAACGGCTGTGTTGGTCGCGTTTCGCCTGAGCAGCGCTGAGACGCGAACGGCCTTGCTGTTGTTCGTGATTGTTGCGGCCCGCGAAATAGTTAGCAGACCGCTGCCGACTTTGGTTGCCCTCAACACGTTGTCTTCGCCGCCAATACCGTCAATGTTGCCGTCGATGGTATTGCCTGCAAAAGTCCATCCATCAGCCCCGACCGAAAAATCGGACTGATAAAGCACCTGCCCCGCGCCACCCGCGTGAACATACTGCGGGAGCGCACCCCAGCCGAAGCGGGTGAGTAGGGCGACTTCGGCGGCGGTGAGGGCGAGGTTGAGGTCGCAGATTTCGAGCATTGTGGCGTCGGTCGCACCGCCCACTGCGGTCGCAGCATAATTGCCGACAATCAAATGGTTGAGGCTCGGTATGGCCGCATATGCGGCGGCAGCGGCTCCAGCCAACGCGGCGCTGTATGCGCGGGTGCCGTTCACGTCGATGGAGAGGGTGCCTGTGCTGGCGATGTAGGACAACACGAGAACGTAACCCGTCGAAGCAACAAGGGTGATGCCTGGGCTGACGGTCTGCGTGCTGGTGTCACGGATATTTACGGCAAGGCTATAGCCCCCGCCGACCATACCTATATCGACGCGGTTGTTAACGCTCGCGAGCGAATTTATGAGAGCAAAAAGCGTGCGCGAAGTGGCATCACGGGTCGCAGGGGTCACAAAACACGCGACCACTGACCAATCGCCGGTCTTGTGGTCAAAGACGACGGAGCCTTGAGCGTAGGAGGTGCCGTTGAATTGCAGGCCCGCGGCGGGGAGGCGCGGGGCGAGGCGGGAGGAGAGCCAAGCCTGCAAATCGAGTTTGCCTGAGCCGTCGCCATCGTGGTCGGTCTCGATGAACTCCGAGGGCTTGGGCTCGGAGACGGTGCGCGGGATGTCTTTGATGCGGGTTGGCATGTTTAGTTGTATTGGTGGACGATGCGCCCGTCGCCGGAGGAGGTGGCGCGCGTATCTCCGGAGGATGTGATGCGTGCCGTTTGCAGCGCCGGCCGGAATACCAGCCTAATGCCGCGCAGCACCCTCTGCGGCCCGCGCATCATGTTTAGCCGGCTCTGCAGCCTGAGCGAGGTGTCGGCAAAGATGTTGCTTCTGCCCGGCCTTTGCACCGCCGGGGCCGTGCTCAAGTTGGCCGAGACGCCAAGGGCTCCCTCGCCAGCCCGCGCGACGGCGGGGCCGGCCTTTCCGCTTGCGCCCGTCACAAGCATTGCCCGGGCCGCCCGCTTCATGGCGGTGATTTCTTGACTGAGGACAACGCCTGCATTCAGCAGGGATTTGCCGATTCTGCTCCAGCGCGGCGTTGCCGACAAAAACCTGCCGCTGGTCCGGCGGTTGGACTGGATGGCGTCAGGCATGGAAGATGGTAAGATCGCCGATGGCGAAGCTCAGCGTGTCGCCGTCATAGACTTCACGCGCCTTGTAGGTGGCCACCCGCCCGGCGCCGTAGCCTGCGGCAATTGCGCTGCCGCCGTCCGTGGCCGAGAGCTTGAAACTGTGCTGGGTTACATCCCGCACGAAATAGACGGTGTTCGCCGCAAGGTTGACGGGCAGGGCAGGAGCGTCGGCCGAAAGTTCTGCCAGGGTGACTCGCTGCCCTTGGGTGAGGCCATGGTCCTCGCTGTTCAGGGTGTTGTCACTCCCGTCCGCCAGGAAGAACTTTTCATTGCCGGCCAGCGGAACCTTCCAGAGTTGGTTGCCCCCGGAGGCCGCATCGTAGGCCGCGATCGCCACGATGAGGCCCCAGTCGGCCGTCGCTTGCGCAAAGGCCAGGACGGCCCCGTTGGCTTTGGCCCGGTTGACGGCGGCGGGGAAATTGGTGCTGTTGTTTGTGACCGCCAGGCGCGCATAGCTGCCGCCCGTGACCTCCACGTCGCCGGCTTTCAGCGCAGCAAGATAGATGGTTGCCGGGCGCGTGTAGTTGCCGCCGCCATGCACATGGTCGAGCATCGCGTTGGCCAGATAGTTGGTATATTGTCCGTTGAGCATGGTGATGTTGGGTTGGGTTTTTTACGCTGGCATTGCGGCCGTGGCCGGCTGGCGCGCCACCATGCGACCGCGAAGGTTTTTGAGGATGACCGGGTTGTCGTTTTCATCCGTGACCTGAATGTCCCAGATGTAGGTTTCTCCGGTGCGCAGGGCGGCGGTGTCTTCCGCCGAGAAAGTGGCCCGGAACATCCCGTTCGCGCCGTCGGTGATCGCGATGCCGCCGCCGAGCACGGTGAGCTGGACGGCGCACGCATCCGGCGCGGTGCGCGGCGATTTCACCGTCATCCAGATGTTGCCGGCCAGCGGCATGGGCACGCTGTTCCTGATCGCTTGGAAGGCAAAAATGGCCGGCTTCCCGCGCCAGACCTCGAGCACCGGATCTTCGGCCTCGTGCTCCCGCAGGTATGTCCGCCGGCGCAGCCCCAGGTAGTTGGCCCAATGGCTTTCGGCCATCGCCAGATTCTTGTCCACGTAGCGCGTGATCTTGGACTGCACGTATTCCGCCAGCGTCTCCGCATCCTCGTTGGCGAAGGGCACCGTCTGCGTGTTGGTGTAGGAGCTGAAGCCGTCCTGCAACGAGGGCACAAAGAACTTCAGATCCGCCATGGCTGCGCGGATGTAGGAGTCGCGAAAGGCGTCGATGCCGCGCCGCACTCCGTTCGTGCCAAGGTGGTCGAGGATCATTTGCTTGAAGGTCTGCCAGTTCACCGCGGGATTGGGTTACAGGAGCTCGTCCTTGGGGGCGGCCGTGTCGTAGCGCAGCTTCCCGT
>JAHCLN010000020.1 GCA_026125215.1 Opitutaceae bacterium | reverse complement strand
GTCGCTCCCGACGCGCAGGCCTACGACGTATTCGTCCAATTGAATCATAAGTTTACCGATTGGCTTTCGACCCGACAGGGATTGCTGTGGGTCAATACACAGGTGGATCGCGAGCTAACCCGCCTGCGTGGATTCGGCAGCTTCATTTTCGATCCGGCGAATCCGCTGGGGCCACCCATCGACTGGACGATGGCCTTGCGACACGATACTACCGAACGGGACATCGAGTTCATCTCCTATCAAGGCGACTTCCTGTTTGAGTATGGCTTCGCCAGGATGTCGCACCAGACCCTGCTGGGCTATGAATTCACCAAGCGGGATGTCTTCGACCGGTTCAAGCGCGCCAATACCGGCGCGATCTGGCGCATTCTGGACAACAGTGCGTTTCTCGCCCTGCAACGCAGCAACCTTCCCGCCCAGGCCGTGACTACGCATGAGACCCGCGACGTCGAAGAAACGTCTTACTATGTCCAGCATACAGCCAAGGCCTTCAATGATCGGCTGCAGATTACCGGTGGTTGGCGCTACGATAAAATCGAAGAAGATATACAGAACCGGCGGACCAACACTTTCACCGCCTCCCGCCCAGATCCGACGGACAAGACCTGGCGCGCGGGGGCCGGTTTCCGTGTCTTGCCCTCTGTCACACTTTTCGCGGTGCACGCCGAGCAGCAAGATCCTGCCCGTAACGTTCTGCGCTACCCGGAAGGCACGTTTGGTGTGGCCGGGCGCGATCCGAACGAGCGAATCTCTGCCGCTCGCACCGTGGAACTTGACGAGATCGGCCTGAAATCCGAGCTATTCGGCGGAAAATTTACCTTCAATATCTCCTATTACAAAATCCTTGAAGGCAGTGATATTCGTTCGGTTAATTTCCGGACCAACCGCAATGACGAGATTAGCCCGCAATTTAATTGGCGTGAAAATGTCGTGGACCCTAGTGCCAGCGCCGAGGGCGTTGAGATTGAGCTCGCCGGGGCTCCGACTGACAGATTGTCCTTTTATGCTTCTGCGGCCTTTGCCCATACGGCTATATTTGCCGTGCAGGCTGATCAATCTGTGGTCAAGCGCCGGCAACGCGGCGACACGCCGGTGCGCCTGAACTTCATGGGCAATTACCTCGCGTATCGCGACCAGAACTGGGCGGTTTACGTGCAAAATGCCTTTGGCTACACCGATGACGTTGTGCTGAATCCCGATAACATCGTGCTGCAAAGCGGGAGCTTCCGCTGGGATATTGGTGCGCGGTTTGTGCGAAATACGGCGCGTGGCTTGTGGGAAGCGCAGTTCCGCGTGCAGAATGTGCTGGATCAATACATCGTCACCGGCACGGCCAACAGCGGCACTTCTCCCAGACGTTTCACCCTGTCGCTCGAGCGGCGCTTCTGAAGCGTTGCCTTTGATTCCGCGTCATGCATCACCATGATGGACCGCCCGCCCGTCGGCGTCTGCTGGCCGGCATGCTTCTTGCCGTCTTCCCGATTGGGGTGGCGGTCGGCGCGGCGAGGTTGCCGCTCCTTATGCCGGACGATTTCGAATCGCTCAATCTGGTCGCCTGGCGGGTCGAGGAGGGGGTGCCCGATCCGGCCAATCCGCTGCTTGAGCCCGAGATGCCATGGGACTCCGGCGGGATCATGGCGCACGGCACGGTGCTGCATGACCCCATGGACGGATTGTGGAAGGCTTGGCAGGTGTCCACTCCCGGTGAGGCAAGGCTCGACGGCCTCAAGACCGAGCACGAACACCAGCGCCGTCTTACTTATCTCGAAAGCAAGGACGGGGTGCATTGGGTTCGCCCCGAACTCCCTTTTGTCAGTTGGCCCGGCCACGAGCGCACCAACATCATCTTCGATTTGGATTCAGGTGGCACCGCAGTCTATGCTTCCGTGCTGATCGACGCAGCGAACAAAGATTGGCCCTACGAGATGTTCGTCATGCGCGCCCCGCTCTATGGTGGGATGAAGGAAAACAAGGTCGGTCATCTTCCCGGACCGACGGAGCGGCTCGGAACTTATCGCTACCGCTCGAGGGACGGCAAAGCCTGGCAGCTGATGGAAGGCCCGATCCATCCGGCGGTCGGCGGCGGGGGCGATGTTTCCTACGTCTATCGTGATGCCGCTGGTTCCTACTACTCGTATTTCAAGGCTTACCCGGCGCTGCGTGAAGGGGATCGCATCATCACTTACGATAACAATCCCCGCGGAGGCCTGCGGAGCGTGGCACGGCGGTCGAGCCCCGATGGCAGTCAGTGGGGCGACGAGCGGCTCGTGCTTGCCCGCGACTGGCGCGACCCCGATTACGCGCAATTCTTGGAAATCTGCCCGGTGTCGGTCGAAGGCGGCTACATTGCATTGATCAACTATTACGATGCATCGATCCAGACGATGTCGCTCCAAATGGCGGCTTCGCGGGACGGGATTCGCTGGTGGCGGCCTGACCGCCGGCCGGCCCTGCCCAATCCGCCGCTGGGCGACTACGGCGGCGGCATGATTTGGCAGATGCATCAGCCCATTGTGGAGAATGGGAAGATGCATGTTTACTATGCCGGGTCCGAAGGCCTGCACGGAGAAATTTTTGACACTCGTTTCGAGCCACGAATCGAGGTCGGGAATGAAACGGTGATAGGTTATCAGACGCCTACTTTGCCGTTTAACACCGCCTTGTGTCGCGCCACTTGGGAGTTTGACCGGCTTTATGCTTTGGTTTCTTCCGTCGGCGGGATCACCTTGGGCGAAGCCGTGACGCGTTCCGGACCGCCCTTAGTGGGACGATTGATCGTCAACACGCTGGTCAAGGATGGGGGATCCTTGCGCGCAGAACTGCTGGATGCCACGGGCCAGCCCTGTCCGGGATTTGCGCTGGAGGATTGCGTGCCGGTGACCGGCGACCAGCGCCGCACGGCCTTTGCCTGGCGCGGGGGGGCGGTGGCGCCTGCCGAGGCCGCTAAAATCCGTTTCGTCCTCCATCGGGCATTACTTTATGGTTATGCTTGGGATGAGGCCCAAATCGACTGATGGACTCATCCAATGCTGTCTCGTCCAGCAGGCCGGTTGGGTTGATGAATTTGGCCACTGGTTGTGCCCTATTGGAAAGGAAGCAGACATGATTTGCGGCCGGCTATGTGATTTCGAGGCTTTGGGCTTGGATGCCTGCGGCCCGGCTATCCAACGGGCGGTGGCTTGGATCCGGACGTTGCCGGAGGAACCGGTGGAGGGCGCGGTTGCGTTGGAAGAAGGGATGCACGCCTTGGTGCTACGTTGCCCAACCTTTGAACAGGCGACCGGCCGCTTTGAGACCCACCGCCGGCATGTGGACCTGCAATATACCCTGGCCGGATGCGAGGCCCTGGAATGGGCGCCGCGGGCGGTGCTGACCGAGGATGGTGCATACCATCCGGAGAAGGACGTGCTCTTTTATCAGGCGGGATTTGCGGCCGGCCGGATTGTTGCCTCCCCGGGCTACTTCTCGATCTTCACGCCATGGGATGCGCATCGCGGTGGCATCCGCTCGGATCCATCCTGCGGCGAGGTGCTGAAGCTGGTCGTGAAGATACCAGTCGGTGATTTCATTCCTTTTCGGCCCCATGAATAAAGTGGGGCGCCATTCCATCCCGCTGCGCATGACCGAGAAAAAACACACGCCCATTCCGTCATTGCGGCAGCGGATGCTGGCCGGAGAAACATTGATCGGCAGTTGGATCAACAGCGGCAGTCCCATCGTGGCCGAGTTGATGGCCGGCTGCGGCTTCGATTTTCTGTGCGTCGACGTCGAGCATTCGGCCGTTGATTTGCCACAGACCCAGCAACTGTTTCAGGCCATCCGCTCCGGGAGGCCGGAATGCGCGGCGATTGTGCGCCTGCACGGAGTGGACTACGCATTTGCAAAACGGTATCTGGACGCCGGCGCACGCGGATTGGTGGCCCCGCTCGTGCGCACGAAGGAGGAGGCGGAATTGCTGGTGCAGGCGGCGAAATATCCGCCAGTAGGCTTGCGCGGTGTCGGATTCTGCCGCGCCAATTCATATGGGATGCGGATCGACGATGAGTGCGCGCGCGCCAACGACGAGATACTCCTTGCCGTGCAGATCGAGCACATCGATGCCGTGCTCAATATCGACGCCATCCTTGGGTTGGCGGGGATCGACGCCGCTTTTATCGGGCCCTACGATCTGACGGCGTCGATGGGCATTACGGCAGAGTTCGACCATCCCGACTATGTTGCCGCGCGGGCGCAGATTCTGGCGGCTTGCGCGCGCCACAGCGTGACGCCTGGCATTCATGTCATCCAGCCGGATGTTGCCCAAGCCAAGGCTCGCATCGCCGAAGGCTATCGTTTTCTCGCCTACAGTCTCGACATTGCCATGCTTACCACCGCGTGCACGGATGGTCTGATGGCACTGCGGGGAGATTTAGCATCAGCGTGATCAAGATTATCAAAATAGGCCCAAACTTCCGGATACTTTGAACCTTATCATGAACAACGTCCGCCAGCATGCGTCTTGGAGGAAAGGCCGGTCTTGGGCGGCCAGGCGCCAAGCCGCCTTGGTCCTGCTTTTGACGTTCGCCGGTCTGCTGGCGGCGTGCAGCCGCCGCGATGGCTCATATCCTTCGAGCGAGATAAAGCTGATTGTGCAAGCCTCACCCGGCGGGCTTTCCGACACGGTCTCCCGGTTCATGGCCAGCCTGCTGGAACGGGAATTGGGGGTGCCGGTAGTTTGTGTAAATCGGCCGGGTGCCAGCGGAGCCCTGGCCTTCTCCTATGTGGTGCGCCGGCCGGCTGACGGGTATACGATCGGCCATGCGCCGGTGGAAATATGTGTCGTGCGCGCATTGGGTTATGCTGACGTAGGGCCGGACAACATGGAGTTGATAAGTCTCGTGGCTAAGTCGCCGGCAGTGCTTGTCGTCCGGGAGGACGCCCCGTGGAATTCGTTCGCTGAGTTCGTCGCCGCAGCCGCGGTCAAGCCAGGCGGACTGATCATGGCCCATTCCGGCACCGGCTCGATCTGGCATTTCAACGCGCTGCTCATGGAACAGGCCACCGGCATCCGCGTTACCTACGTTCCATATGGTGGTTCATCGGCAGCGCTGGCCTCGCTGCTCGGGGGACACGTGGACTGCGTGGTCGCCGGCGCCGGTGAAGCCATTGCCAACGTGCAGGCGGGGGTATTGAAACCGCTGGCGGTTTTTGACGAGCAACGCTCCAGATTGTATGCCGGAGTGCCCACGAGCCATGAGTTGGGTTACGGCTTCGGAGTTCCGGCGTGGAGTGGCTTTTTCGCGCCCAAGGGCGTGCCCGCGGCCATGCTGGAGCGCTTGGCGCAGGGTTTTCGTGCGGGTTTTGCCACCGACGAGTGGCATAAGCTCTGTCGTGAACGGGGGATGGAATCGGTCTATATGGACCGGGAGGAATTTCGCGCTTTCGCCGTGGTGCAGGCCGAGTTTTTCCGGACCGAGGTTCCAAAATTGCTCACGCTCAAACGCTGACCAGGATGGCCGGAAGCAAATCCAACATTGCAGATCAGGTCGCCGCAGGAGGCTTCTTCGGGCTGGGATTTTTTCTTTTTGTCAGCGGGGCGGCCTTGCCGGACGGGGTCGGCCTTTTGCCCAAGGCGCTGGGCTTAGTGATGCTTGGCCTGAGCATCGGGCTCTACCTGCAAGGGAGAAAAAATCGCGCATCTGCTGGTTTTTCGATCGGGCATTTGCGGTTGCTGGCCAGTGTGACGGCGCTGACCGCCGTTTATCTGCTGCTATGGGGTTTCGGTTGGTTCCCATTGCGCACGTTTGTTTATTTGGCGGTGCTTTTGTGGATCCTGGGGGAGTCATGGAAGCGGGGGCTGGCAGTTTCCGCGGCGCTCAGCTCCGGGGTGACGGCCGCCTTCCAATACGGCCTGCAAATATCGCTGGAGTAACGCAGCCATGATGATCGATCTTTTTGAAGGTTTGCTGGCAGTCCTCCAGTGGAAGGTGCTGGGCTTTTTGGCGGTCGGCGTCCTCCTGGGAGTGATATTTGGCGCATTGCCAGGATTGACCGCCACGATGGGGGTGGCGGTTTTGACTCCGCTTACTTTCTGGGTTTCCCCCGAACAAGGGCTGGCGATGCTGCTGGGCATATACTGCGGGGCCATCCCGGCGGGAGGCATCCCGGCGATTCTCATCAACGTTCCCGGCACCCCTGCCTCGATTGCGACCGCTTGGGATGGTTACCCTTTGGCCAAACGAGGTGAAGCGGGCTTGGCCCTCGGGATCAATGCGCTGATGTCCGGCCTCGGCCAGCTGGTCAGCATCTTCTTTCTGGCCGTGGCGGCGTTTCCCATCGCCCGCTTTGCGCTCAAGTTTGGTCCGGCGGAATACTTCGCCCTCGCCGTTTTTGGGATCAGCCTGATGGCCGGTGTTTCCGGCGGTCGTGTGGTCAAGGGTATGCTGGCGGGCGCGCTTGGGCTCGCCGTGGCCATGATCGGGTTGGATCCAATAACAGCTTATCCCCGCTATACCTATGGTCGGGCCGAATTCATGGACGGCATCGCCTTTGTGCCGGTCATGATCGGCTTGTTCGGCTTGACCGAAGTGTTTGCGCAGATCTCAGACCACGTGAAGAAAACCGAGGCCGAGCCTGCAAAAATTGGACGTATTTGGCCGCGCTGGCAGGAGTTGCGCCGGATGTGGCCGGCGGCAACGGCCGGGGTGGGCATCGGCACGGCCGTGGGTGTGATTCCGGCGGCGGGTGGCGACATCGGGTCGGTCATCGCCTGGGACCAGGCCCGCCGTCTCTCGCGCAACAAGGACCAATTTGGGAAGGGGTCCATTGAGGGCCTTGCGGCGAGTTGCACGTCGTCCAACAGCACCGTGGGCGGCTCCATGACCACCATGCTGGCCCTTGGCATTCCCGGCGATGCCCCCGCGGCTGTCCTGATTGGCGCCCTGTTGATCCATGGCATCCAGCCCGGTCCGCTGTTGTTTCGTGATCACCGCGACTTTGTGTTCAGCATAGTATTTCTGATGATGTTTGCGGCGGTGCTTGCGATGGTGATCGGGCTCGTTGGCGCCAAACCCGTGGCGCGTGTAATCCGGCTGCCAGATCCGTGGATTTGGGTCGGAATCATTCTTATCGGGGTGGTGGGGTCCTTTGCTTTGAGCAACTCGCTGACAGATGTATGGGTGATGTTCGCTGCCGGCCTGATTGGATTTGCGCTTCGCAAGGCGGATTTTCCGCTGGGGCCGTTGGTCTTGGGGCTGATTCTTGGCCCGATGATGGAATCAAATCTGCGGCGGGCACTGATCCTGAACAGGGACGATTGGTTTGGCACCCTGACCAACTCCCCGTTGGCTCTGTTCCTGCTAATCGCGGCCATGGCCAGCTTAGTCTTGCCGCTGCTCAAGCAACCTCGTAAGCAGGCAAAGCAACCGTCTCCGAGGGTGGAGGCATGACGGGCACCGTATCCATCGAAGGCTGTTGGAGAACGCCAAGGGTTTGAATCCATACAAGTAGGAGACATCCGATTATCTCGCGATTCGGACCAAGATGCTGCCTGGCCTGCACCCGGCATGGGGTTGGCTCCGGCTTCATGCGGTTCCGGTGAACCTAGAACACGCAGCTCAGCTGATAACGGAAGGCTGCCGCTTTGTGGGCCACAGCTTGGATATCACAATGGTTGCAACCGCTTGTCAGGAGGGGCTGGCGTGGGTGCGCCCCATCCTTGTGGATTAATAAGCGGCATGGTAACGTGCCGCTTCAGCGCTGCTTAAGCCTAGCGACATTAGCGGCCGGGTTTTACGCCGCTGGCCAGCAGGGTTTCGAAGTGCGGCTCCTGCGCTTCGCGGGCCACGGTGGCGATCTCGACCTTGTTGAAGCCGGCCTTTTTCAGGAAACCGTGCAGGGCACTCTCCTTGAACCCGAGCCAGATGTCGGCGTAGAGCTCGCGGGCCTTTTCAAAGGTATGCGCGTTCAGGTCCAGCACGAGGAGCTGCCCGCCGGGCCGGAGGATGCGGTAGGCCTCGTTGACCGCGGCCTGGGGGTGCTGCGCGTGGTGCAGTGCCTGGCTGAGGATGGCGAGGTCCACGGAGCGGTCGGGCAGCGGCACCTGCTCGATGTCGCCCAGTTTGTAGGCGAGGTTCGCGAGGCCGTTTTTCTTCGCGAGTTCGGTGCCCACCTCGACCATGCGCGGGGAGTTGTCGATGCACCAGACCTGCTTCGCCCGCCGGGCGAGCAGCTGCGACACCAGCCCTTCGCCGGCGCCGAGGTCGGCGATGGTGATCGCGGGCGTGAGCCGCAGGGCGAGACGCCCGATGGCCTCCCAGGAGCGGCCGGGGCAATAGTGGCGGCCGAGGCGGCCGGCGATGAGGTTGAAATACTGCTCCTGGGTGCGCCGGCGTTTTTGCAGGATGCGGTCGAGATTGCCGCGGTCCTCGCCGAGGGCCGGTTGATCGGCGATGGCCTCAAGGGCGGCCTTCAGCAGGTTGAGGATGCGGGGCGACAGGCCTGCCCGCAGGGAGTAGAAGGCGTTCTTGCCCTCGCGGCGGTCGGAAACGAGCCCGGCCTGGCGGAGCTGGGCGAGCTGCGAGGAGATGCGCGACTGGCCCATGCCGAGGATTTCCTGCAGCTCGGCGACCGACAGTTCTTCCTTCGACACCAGGGCGAGCACCCGCAGGCGGGTGGGGTCGGAGAGGATCTTGAGACTGTCCCAGGAGGCGTTCACGTGCCGCAACCGTGAGCCACGGTGCGGCGCTTGGCAAGGCGCGCGCGGCCGGTCTGGGCGGGCCAAACAAAACCCCGGCCGGGAAGGCCGGGGTTGGTAAAATCGCCGGGATGCGGGACGGAATCAGACCGTGTCCGCGTATCGGCTGATGCTGATGATCTTGTAGTCATCCTCCGAGGCACCGGTCTTCACGGTGACGGTGTCGCCGGTCTTCTTGCCGAGGAGGGCGGCACCAAAGGGCGTCTTGTAGGAGAGGATGTTCTTGTCGGGATCGCCGTCCCAGGCGCCGAGCAGGGTGTAGCGGACGGTCTGGCCGGAGGACACGTTTTGCACCTCGACGACCGTGCCGACGCTGACCTGGTCGGTGGTGGCTTCCTTGAAATCGGTGACGCGGGCGCGGCCGAGGTCCTTTTCGAGCAGGGTCTTCTGGGCCATGAGCACCTGCTGGTCCTGCTTGGCCATCTTGTATTCGGAGTTCTCCTTGAGGTCGCCGTGCTCGCGGGCGGCGGCGATGGCCTTGGAGTTCTCGGGGATCTTCTTGGAAACGATGGTCTCGTATTCCTCGCGCTTGCGCTCGAAGGAGGCCTGGGACACGAGCAGCTGCTCCTCCTTGCTCTCGGCATCGGCGGCAACGAGCGACTGGATCTTGGGGAAGATTTTGATGAAGCGTGCGAGGAGGGATTTCTTGGTCAGTTCCTCGAAGCCCTGGTTGAGCATGAGGGTGTTGGCCAGGTCGCGGGCGGTCTCGGGGTCGGCGGTCGAGAGGAGGTCCGAGATGAGGTCGGTGTCCTCGCTGAGGATGTCGGCCAGCGGGATGCGGCGGGCGCTGGAGGCCTGCAGGGCCTCGTAGTCGATGGCGAAGAAAATCGAGCCGAGCAGGCGCGGGGTGATGAGGTCGTGGAGCAGCTTGGCGAATTTCTTCGAGTGGCGGTTCTTGACGACCCACAGCAGCACCGGGGCGCGGAGGTTTTGCTCCGTCTGCCAGCGCCGGAGGGCGGCGGCGAGCTCGTCGGCATGCCCGTGCTCGACCAGGAAGTTGATGCATTCCGTGGTGAATTTGCCCTGGGAGACCTTGAGCAGGGAGAACAGGATGTCGCGGCTCTCGATCGGGTGGGTTTCCTGGACGAGTTCGAGGAAGCGCCCCTGGAAGTGCACGGGGATCTTCTCGGCGATATCGGGCAGGTCGCGCACGTTGGCGATGAGGGCGGATTGCTGCGGTTCGAAGCCGCTGCCGTCGGCGCCGAGCAGCTTTGCCAGGTCGTCGCGGACGGCGGCGCCGTAGAGCCGCTCCGCCACATCGAGCTGGTTGCTGGTTTTCACGGCTTCGGCGACGCCGTGGAGAATGACGCTGAGGTCGCCCTTGATGTCTTTTTTGCCGGCCGAGCCGAGCAGTTCCTCGGCGAGGGCAATGCGGCGCCGGGCCGAACGGGTGGCGTTGAACTGCTCGAGGATCTCATCCTCGGCGGACACCGGGGTGTCGCGCAGAACGTAACATTCCGTCTTTTTGGCAGGGATGGCCACGCGGGGGTCCTTGGCGACGGCCTTCTTGGCGGCGGCCCACCACTTCTTGAATTTGTCCTCGCCGACGACCTGCGCGAGGGTGATCTCCATCTCGATTACGGTGGCGGCGTTGTTCGGGTAGGACTGCAGGGCCTCGACCACGAGCTGGGCGGGGTTTTCCGCGATGAGCTCGGCGATCTGCTTGGGCTCGGTCTCCTTGCGGACGAGGAGATGGTTGACCGGCAGGATGTCCATGGTGCCCACGCAGAAAACCGGGTCCATG
This sequence comes from Opitutaceae bacterium, assembly GCA_026125215.1. Classification (GTDB taxonomy): domain Bacteria; phylum Verrucomicrobiota; class Verrucomicrobiia; order Opitutales; family Opitutaceae; genus UBA2377. The sequence continues at coordinate 23,933 of JAHCLN010000020.1, read as the reverse complement.
GGGTGGCCCTTCTTGCCCTTGAAATCGATGTGGAGGCGCTGGGCGGCCTCGTCGTAACTCTTTATCCGGCCGAATCCCCAGCTGCGGTGCACCACGTAGGCGCCCGGTTCCATGGCCTCAAGTTTGGCTTTGGCCGTCTTGAGGGACGGATTCTTGGCGAGGAGCGCGGAGACAGCTTCGGAATTCATGATTGCGTGAGTGAGGGCCTGAACGGGAGAGTTGAGCGGATAATGGCGAACCTTGTCAAACAGTGTGTCAGCGGGGTGCTTTCATGAGCACCGCCCCTTCCCGAACCCCCGCCGGCGCCTGGGTGGCCGCGGCGCGGCTGATCGCCCGCTGGCTCGACCGCCATGAGCGGGTGGACGAACTGGCAGAGGCGCTGCTCGCCGGCCTCTCCGGCGTGGAACGGGCCCGTGCCCAGCACCTCGTCTTTGGCACCGTGCGCCATTATGGCCGGCTGGAGGCGTCGCTGCGCCGGCTGGTGGCGCATCCGCCGCGGTTTTCTACCCGGGCCGTGCTCTATGTGGCCGGCTACGAACTGCTCGAGGCCGCGGGCCGTCCCGCGGAGGAGGGCGGGGTGGCCAAGATCGTGCATCATGCGGTGGAGCAAGCCAAGGTGCTCGCCAGCCCGGCCGAGGCGCGTCTGGTGAACGCCGTGGTGCGCAAGCTCGCCCCGCTGCTGGCGGTGGCCCCGCCCCCGAAGCTGGCGACGGCCGGGGAGCTGGCGGAGTATTTTTCCTATCCGGAATGGCTGGTGCGTCGCTGGCTCCTGCAATACGGGGCGGAGCCCACCCGCCGCCTGCTCGAGTGGAACCAGACGCCGGCGCCGCTGCATGCCCGCTGGCGTCCGGCCTTTAACCGGAGTGCCACGGCAGGGGCGCCGCCGGAATTTTTGCAGCCATCCGCGTGGCCGGGGTTTTTCGAGGTGCCGTCCGGCCGCTGGACCGAGGTCGAGCCGCTGCTCCGTTCCGGCCGCATTTACCTGCAGGATCCCGGCACCCGCCTGGCGGTGGAGCTGCTTGCGCCGCAGCCCGGTGAAACCGTGCTGGACCTTTGCGCGGCACCCGGCGGCAAGAGTCTGTTTATCGCCGATCTGCTCGGGTCCGGCCGGCTCGTGGCGATGGATCTGCCGCCGACGGAGGACAAACCTTCGCCCCGCCTTGAGCGTTTGAAGTCGAATCTCGCACAGGTGGAGGGCGTGGAGGTGGCGTTGGTGCTGGGCGATTTTACCCGCGATGCCGCCAAGCTCCTGCGGGAGCACCAGCTGCCCGAATCCTATGCCGCCGTGCTGATGGATGTGCCGTGTTCCAACACCGGTGTCATGCGGCACCGGGTGGACGTCAAATGGCGGCTCCAGGAGGCGGATTTTCAGAAGCATGCGCGCCAGCAGGCGACCATGTTGCACTGCGCGGCGCGCCTGGTGGCACCCGGCGGCCGGCTCGTGTATTCCACGTGCAGCATCGATGCCGAGGAAAACGAAAAGGTGATCCGGACGTTTTTCGACAGCCGGGCCGGGGCGCCGTTCAAGCTGGAGACCTCGGTGCAGGGCCTGCCCTGGAGCTCCGGCCACGACGGGGCCGCGGCGTTTCTGCTGCGCCGGCGGGAGTGAGCCCGCGCCCGGCGTTCACGGCACCGGCGCAAAGACCGGCAGCACGCGCTCGGTTTCGCGCGTGCCGTTGAGAAACCGGAAACGGATCTCGTCCACACCCGCGACCAGCTGCTCGAAGCGGCTGAAATTCCACCGGGCGACGGGTTCGTTGTTGATGCGGGTGACCAGGTCGCCGGCCTGCACGCCGGCGGCCGCAGCGGGCGAGCCGGGCACCACGCCGGCCACGCGCCAGTAGGCGGGAAATCGGGTGAAACTCAGGCCGCTGCTCCGCCGGATTTCCAGCGCGACGGGATCGTGGGTCTCCCGGTGGAAGATCACGCGGTTGCGCTCCTGGTCAAAGGTGACGGTGAAGTGCCGCAGAATCCCGCCGCCGAGCGAACTGAAGGTTTCGGTCACGTCCACCACCGGGCTGGGGATTTCATAGGGACCGATCCTCAGCGGGGCGTGCCAACGGCCCAGCTGCTGGAGGTGATCGCCGGTGAGCGTGCCGACCAGGGCGCCCGGCCTGGGCGGGGCGGCGAAATCCGGGGTGAGCCCTTCGAGGTTGAGCGAGAGCGTGGCGTCGCTGCCCGAGTCGATCAGGGTGTCGATTTCCTGTTCACCCAGCTTGAGCCGGACGAACGGCGCGCGGCGCGCGGGATCCAACGGCAGGGCGATGCCCGGATGCAGGGGGGCGGGGTGGGGCCGCTGCAGCAGAAGGCGTGACTGTGGGTAGTCGAGCGTCATCACCGTCTCGCGGAAGAGCTGGAAGCCGAGGATGCCGTCGATCTTCATCCCGAAATGCGCGCTCAGCTCGCGGAGGTCGTGCACGAGCACCGGCACGTCCTCGAAGCGGGCCTCGCCCAGTTCGATGCGGCGGATCGTGGTGGCGGGCAGCAGCGCGGTTTCGCCGGGGGCCGACCGCACGCGCACCGGCGGCATGCCGCCGGGCGGCAGGTTGCGGCCCGGGTAACGCGCGGCCAGTTCGGGCGTCACCAACGTGGTTGAGGAGCCGGTATCCACGAGGAAATGGTAGGGGCCGCGGCGGTCCCACCGGGCCTCGACGAGCAGGTAGTTGCCCAGCTTCAGGGCCGGCACGATGATCAGCGGCGAGCCGAGGGTGGTGTGACCGGGCCGCGTGGGTTCGGCGGTCCGCGTCACGCAGCCGGCGAGCAGCAGCACCAAGCCGAGGATGAGGGGGAGGCGCAGGATCATTTGGATGGATGCGGCAGCCGCAGGCTCAGCCACCCGGCCGCCGCGGCCAGCAGGGCGCCGATGACGTAGAGCGACTTGGCGCCCCAGATCCAGAACACCGCCCCGGCGAGCAGCGGCGTGATGGCACGCGAGAGCGCGCCGAGCGAGCGGAAGATGCCGAGCACGCGCCCCTGCTCCTCCGCCGGGCTGTAGAGCGAGATGAGCCCGGTTGAGGCCGGATTCACGAGGCCGGCGCCGAGCGCCAGCACGGCCAGCCCGGCGAAAAGCAGGGCCGGCGCGGGCGCGAACCCGACCGCCAGCAGGCCGACGCAGGTGGCGGCGAGCCCCAGGCCCAGCACACGGACTTCGTCCAGGTGCAGCAGCAGCCGGCGCACGACAAACCCCTGCGTGAGGATGGCGCACACGCCGAGGAAACCGAGCAGGAGGCCGTTCTGCCGGGCGGTGTAGCCGAAACGCTCCGCGGCGAGGAAGGTGAGCGATGTTTCCATGGCGACGAATGCCGTGGAGAACACGAAGGCGACCACGTTGATCCGGCGCACGTGCGGATCGCGCAGGCCGAGGATGGCGGCGACCGGGTTGCGGATCCGTGGGTCGCGCGCTGCCGCGCGGGCGGCCGGGCTGAGGGTCTCGGTGAACCGCAGCGAGATCCACACGAGGTTGACCGCACAGAGCGCGAGCGAGATGAGCGCGGGGACGGAAAACGGATTGAGGCCGAACCGCGCCAGCCCGGGCGCGTGGTCGAGCACGTTCCAGTGCACGGCGAGGGCGCCGAGCATGGGCCCGGTGACCAGCCCAAGGCCAAAGGCTGCGCCCACGAGTCCCATGGCGCGCGAACGCTCCTGCCGGTCGGTCACATCGGCGACGGCGGCGGTCGCGACGGACAGGTTGCCGCTGAAGGCGCCGGTGATGATACGGGAGAGCAGGAACATCCAGAAGGAGCCGCTGCACACCCACACCAGATAACCCAGCGCGGTGCCGGCCACCGTGAAGCGCAGCACGCGGCGACGTCCCAGCCGGTCCGACAACGCGCCCCAGAAGGGCGCGAAGACAAACTGCAGGAGGGAAAAGACCGAGCTGAGGATGCCGCCGAACAGCACCGCCACAAAGGCCTGTTCCTGGCCGAGGGCCGCGGCGAGGCGGTCGGTTTGTTGCAAAATCCAACCGAGCACCCCGGTTTGACCGTCGGTCGCCAGGTAGTGCGCCAGCAGATCCGGACCGAGCGGGAAGATGATCGAGAAACCGATCAGGTCGATGTAGAGCGTCAGAAAAATCACGCCGAGGGAGAGCGGGCGGGATGGCGGCGTGGATGCTGGCGCGGTGGACACGGAGAAAAGGAGGCGAAGTGTTCCGTTGCCGACGCCGGGCCGCAAGCGGAAGTTCCAAGCCTTCCGCAGGAAACGGCTTCAACCCAGCAGGCGGCGGGTTTTTTGCGGCAGGCCGGCGACCACCAGGGCGTAGCTGCGCCGGATCCGGGCCGCCAGCTCCGCCGCGGCGAGCGCGGCCGGGTCCTCCACCTGCACCCAATGTCTCCGGGCGAAGTAGGGGGCCTGCCGGATGCCGTCGATTTCGGTCAGCTCCGCGAATTCGTCCGGCGTGCACTTGAACGAAAGACTGAGCAGGATGCCGGCCTCCTCGGCCACCACGAGGAAGACCTTGCCCGCGACCTTGAAAACGAGGCAGTTGCCCCATTGCCGGACAACCGTGGCGCCGGGCAGGGCCAGGGCGCCGGTGCGCACGTCGTCCAGCCGGCTCATGCCCGGGGATTTTTGCCGTCGGCCCGGTCGTTCGCCAGCGGCGGCAGATAGAGCCGGAAGGTGGTGCCCTGACCCGGCGTGCTGCTGACCTGCAGGGCCCCGCCATGGCTGCGCACGATGCCGGGCACGGCGGCGAGTCCGAGTCCGCGGCCGGCAAATTTGGTGGTGAAGAACGGATCGAAAATACGGGCGAGCACCTCGCGGGTCATCCCTTGGCCGGTGTCGCGCACCTCCAGCAGCACGCACGGGCCTTCGGCCATGTCGGAACCGATGATGCCCTCCTCGAGTTGTCGGCGGGTCAGGGTGGCGCGGCCGGTGGTCACCATGATGTCGCCCGGCCGGTCGCCGATGGCGTCGGAGGCATTGATGACCAGGTTCATGATGACCTGTCGCAGTTGCGACGCGTCGGCGCGGACGGACGGCAGGCCGGGTTCGAGACGTTGCTGGAGGCGGACCTGCCGGTTGAGCGACGGCTGCACCAGCGGCATGAGGTTTTCGACCACTTGGTTGAGATCGGTCGGCTCCATGCTGAGCCGGCCCTTGCCGGCGAAGGCGAGCATCTGCTGGCACAACTCGGCGGCGTTTTGCGCGGCGGTCTCGATCTGTTTCAAGCAGGTGTCGGCGGCCGAGCCTTCCGCGAGGTCGAGCCGGGCGAGGCCGGCGTTGCCGACGATGCTGGTCAGCAGGTTGTTGAAATCATGGGCGACGCCGCCGGCCAGCAGGCCCAGGCTCTCCAGTTTCTGGCTTTCCAGCAGACGGCGCTCCAGGGCAAGGCGCTCCGCTTCGGCCTGTTTGCGGGCGGTGATGTCGATCACCAGACCCTCGAAGAAAAACAGCCGGCCGCCGGCGTCCTGCACGCCGTGCCCGCGGGAAAGCACCCATTTCTCGACGCCGTCGGGCAGGCGCAGCCGGTATTCCAGTTCGAAAGGCCGGCCTTCATCGAGCGCCTCGCGCGTGCGTTCCCGCACGACGGACAGGTCGGCGGGATGGATCAGCTCGCGCAGGTGCGGCCGCCCGGCGACGAGGTCCTCGGCGGTGAACCCGGTGAGCGCGAGCGCGCCGGCGCTGAAATAGAACGGCTGCATGCCCTCGGGCCCGTAGGTGCAGCGGTAGGCCATGCCCGGCAGGGCCTGCAGGATGCTCTCCAGCTGCCGCCGGCTTTCGCTCAGCTCGGCGGTGCGTTCCTCGACTTCCCGTTCGATGTTTTCGTTTCGACGCCCCAAGGCGTGGATGAGCGCGGCCAGCAGGGCGGTCATGACAAAGCCGCCCGCCAGCCGCCACACCGGATAGGTTGGCTGCTGGCGCTTCAGCCAATCCGCGGCGGGCCGGTAGAGCACCCCCCATTCCCGGTCGCCCACCTTCAGCCGGTATTCGCGGTGTCGCCCGGCGCGGAATTCCGCCTCGGTCGGCACCGGGGCCGTGGTGTTGGCCGAGGCGGCGAGCCGGTGATAGATCGGCCGGTGGACCGGATCGGTCTCGTGCGGATCGAAATACAGCGCCTCCACGGCTTCGCTCGGCTGCAGCCGAAAGGAAGTCTCCAGCATTTCCCGGACCCGGAACACCCCTTGGATGTAGCCTTGGATCTCGCGGCTTTCGTCCGCGGCGAAATGATAGACGGGCCAGATAAAAATGACGCCGTTGCGCGCTTCCGAGGGTTCCTGCACGAGCCGGATGAGCGGGCTGACCGCCATGCGGCCGGTGGCACCCGCCCGCCGGAGAATCTCGGTCGTCGGCCCGAAGGTCAGGTCAAAGCCCAATGCGGGTTCGTTGCCGGCGAGAGGTTCCACGTAAAGGATCGGCAGGTGTTCCGCCGCTTCGGGGGCGCGCCCCAGCCGACCGGTGGCGTCACGGGCGGTGAATTCGAAATCCCGGCCGAGTTCCCGGGCCGCACGGGCTTCGAGCGCGGCGCGCTCCGCCGCCGGAACGACCGGCACCCACTGCAGGGCAGTAATGCCGGAATAGCGCGCCAGGATCTCCCGTGCCGACCGGGCGAATTCCCGGCGGGTGACCTCGTCCGAACCCAGGAACAGGTGGCGCAGGCCGAAGATCCGGGCTTCGTAGTTGTTGACCACCGATTCCGTGAGGGAATTGCGGATCTCCGCCCGGCGGGTGAACTCCGCCATGATGCGCGCCTCTTCCAGATTGCGCGCGCGGATGTGGCCGAAGATCGAGATGGCCATGCCCAGCAGGAGGACACCCGCGATCAGGGTGCGGCGGCGCAACAGGCGGGGCGGCGCAGAAGGGCTCATGGCAGTGCACCGGCCACTATGGGTGCGGCCCGCCCCCGCACAAGGTTAAGGCTGAAACAGGGGTAACCACCCCAGCCGGACGGTCCGGGCGCTCAGGCCCGGTAGGGCAGGGGAAAGCGGGCGGTGAGCGCGGTGACGCGGGCCTTGGTGGCGGTGAGAGCGGCGGCTTCGTCGGGGGTGCCGATGGCCTTGAGCACGGTGTCGATGCAGGCGGCGATCTCGGCCATCTCCGGCTCCTTGAGTCCGCGGGTGGTCATGGCAGGCGTGCCGAGCCGGATGCCCGAGGCCTGGAAGGGCGAGCGGGTCTCGAAGGGCACGGTGTTCTTGTTGCAGGTGATATGGGCGAGATCGAGGGTCTCCTGCGCTTTTTTGGCGGTGAGCTCGGGCAGGTTGGCCCGGAGGTCGATCAGCATGAGATGGTTGTCGGTGCCGCCCGAAACGACCTTGTAGCCACGCTGCATCATCGCGGCGGCGAGGGCGCGGGCGTTGGCGATGATCTGCGCGCTGTAGGCCTTGAACTCCGGCTTGAGGCATTCGCCGAAGCACACGGCCTTGGCGGCGATGACGTGCATGAGCGGGCCGCCCTGCGCGCCGGGGAAGACGGCCGAGTCGAGCGCCTTGGCGTGCGCGGCCTTGCAGAGGACGAGACCGCCGCGCGGGCCGCGCAGGGTCTTGTGCGTGGTGGTCGTTACGAAATCCGCGTGCGGCACCGGTGAGGGATGGTGGCCCGAGGCCACGAGGCCGGCGATGTGGGCGATGTCGGCGAACAGCAGTGCGCCGACCGAGCGGGCGATCTCGCCCATGCGGGCGAAGTCAATGACGCGCGAGTAGGCGCTGGCGCCAACGGTGATCATCTTCGGTTTTTCGCGCTGCGCCACCGCCGCGAGTTCGTCGTAGTCAATGAGGCCGGTGTCCTCGCGGACGCCGTATTGGACGAACTGGTAGAGCTTGCCGGAGAAGTTGGCCGGATTGCCGTGCGTGAGATGCCCGCCGTGGCTGAGGTTCATGCCGAGGAGCTTGTCGCCGGGCTGGAGCACGGAGGCATAGACGGCGGTGTTGGCCTGCGAGCCGGAGTGCGGCTGCACGTTGGCGTGCTCGGCACCGAAAAGCTGCTTCGCGCGCTCGATGGCGAGGGTCTCGATCTTGTCCACCTGCTCGCAACCGCCATACCAGCGCTTGGCGGGGTAGCCCTCGGCGTATTTGTTGGTCAGGACGCTGCCCTGCGCCTCCAGCACGGCCGGGTAGGTGAAGTTTTCCGAGGCAATGAGCTCGATGTGGCTTTGCTGACGGGCGAACTCGCCGGTGATCGCGGCGTAAACCTGGGGATCAAGCTGGGACAGAGGAGCGGCGTTAAGGGACATGTAGTTTTTGATTTTCGACGAAGTTGTCGCGTTGCTCGGAACGCGATTTTCAATCTGATCCAAGCAGAGCGGACTGGAAATCAAAAATCCAGAATCGAAAATCGAAATTAAGCCCTTTCGGCCGTCGCAATCCGTCTTTGGGTGTCAGCCATGTTTCACGCATCGACAGTTCAAGGCGGAACGGTTGACGCTGCCGGGCATGTCAACCGTCCGCACCTACACCAATCCGGTGGGCGCCCAGCCCCTGCACATGGGGGATCCGTTCGCCTGGCGGCATGCGGATCGTTACTACCTGACCGGCACGACGGACCCGGACGAAGGGTTCCGCTACTTTTACTCGTCCAACCTGCTTGATTGGACGCCGGGCGGCTGGTTGTGGCGGCGCGATGCCGCAAGCTGGGTGGACGGGCGGCTGTGGGCGCCGGAAGTGTGCGCCTATCGTGGACGGTTTTACCTCACCTACAGCGGCACGCTGCGCGGGGTGACGCCGATGCGCATGCTCATGGGTCTGGCCGTGAGCGACCGGCCCGAGGGACCGTATCGCGATCTGCGCACGCCGTGGTTCGACCCCGGCTATTCCACGATCGACGGGCACCTCTTCATCGACGACGACGGCACGCCGTGGCTCTATTTCAGCCGGAATGGCCGGCGCGACGGTTATGATTACGGCACCATTTATGGGGTGTGCCTCAGCGAGGACCTGTTGTCGCCGGTCGGCGAGCCGGTTTTGCTGCTCGAGGCCGATCAGCCCTGGGAGCTGGAGATCCGCGACTGGAACCGCTGCAACGAAGGTTCCGCCGTCTGGCGCGATGGTGACCACTACGTGATGACCTATTCCGCGAACCATTACATGTATGCCGGCTACGGCATCGGCCTGGCTCGGGCGACGCACCCGCTCGGCCCCTGGACCAAGGATCCCGCCAACCCGCTGGCGGCGAGCAATCCCGCGATCGGGGTGTCGGGCCCCGGGCATAATTCGGTCGTGCTTTCTCCTGATGGGACCGAGCGGTTCATGGTTTACCATGCGCATGCCGACCCGGTGGCGCCTTCGGCCGACCGGGTGGTTTACATGGATCGTCTGCAGCGCGACCCGACGAGCGGTTGGTGGCGGCTGCAAGGTCCGACCCGCTCGCCGCAACCGGCGCCGAAGGGGTGAACGTCAGGCTAAGCCGGCGGAAGGTCCGCACGGTCGCTGGGTCGCCGGCCGGTGCTATTCGGCGGCGACGAGCGTCTTGAGATAAGCGATGAGGCTGGGGATGGCGTCCACCATCTCGTCCCGACTGATTTCGTAAACGCGCAGCGGGCCGCCGTAGGGGTCGGGGATTTCCTTGTCGCCTGTTTGGGGCATGAACTCGCGGAACAGGTGCAGGCGGGCCGGAGGAGGGGAGGCCTGCAGCTCGATCATCTGCCGGTGCGATTCGGTCATGCACAGCACCACGAGCGCGTTGTCGAGTAGTGCCTGCGTGACGGGCTGGCTGCGGTGGCCGGCGATGTCGATGCCGGTCTTTTTGAGCGCCAGGATCGAGTTTTCGGAAACCCGCTCGCCGGCGCGGGCGGCGAGGCCGGCGGAGACGACCTGCAGCGAGCGCAGGGGCTCCGGTTGCGCGGCCAGGGCATGTTGCAACAGCCCCGCGGCCATCGGGCTGCGGCAGATGTTGGCGGTGCAGACGACCAGAATGTGTCCGGGAGGCGGCATGCGGCAGATTCAGGGGATACGAATTGCGCCGAATTGCAAAGGCAGAGTCCGGCTCAATTCCGGCCGGAGGGCAGGGCGTTGAGTCCGCGATGCAGCTGCACGGCCCGTTGCAGCACCCGGTCCGTCACCGGCGTGCCGGCCGCCGCGGCAGCGGGCGGTTCTCCGTCCTCCGGCCCGCCGTTCTGGTGCCGGCGCACGATGGCGGCTTCATCAAGGCGAATCTTGCCGGGATTGTCCGTGATCAGCTCGGTGAGATCCCCGGTGCCGCCGGCGGCCCACGCGGTGCGCTCGGCCTCGGCATCAAAGTCGACCGGGATGTCGGGTTCAAAATTCTCCCCGGCCCGGCCGAGCACCAGCACGCGGGCGGGCAGATGGGCCGGTTCCAGGATGCGCCGCAGCGGGGCGGCGGTCTCGGGATTGGCCAGCACCAGCAGCAGACGTCGCCCGGCGGGGTTGCCCCGCAGCTTGGCCTGCAGCGCGGCGGCCGCCGCGTCTTCCCCGGCGGCGTAGCGCAGGTCGAGCACGAGCGACGGCGCCGCCGGCAAGGCGGCGGACTCTGCCGTCACGCGCTCCATGCGCACGTAAACGAGGGATTCGCCGAGGTCACGGACGTCGTCCGGGCCGGCCACCAGCGGACCGGCAACGGCGAGAGCGAGCAGGACCGGGCGTAACGAAAACGATTTCACCGGGACCGGTTCAATTGCCTGGCGCCGATGTCGCGCCGGAAGTATTTCGAGCCGCACCGGATGGCATCGCACACGGCATAGGCGTCGCGGGCGGCATCGCGCAGGGTGGCACCGAGGGCGGTGACGCCGAGGACGCGGCCGCCGTTGGTGACGAGTTCGCCGGCGGGATTTTTGGCGGTGCCGGCGTGGTAAATGGTGACGAGCCCGGGAACGGCGGGCGGCAGGGTGATGACATCGCCTTTGGGGAATTTCTCCGGGTAGCCCTTGGCCGCGATGACGACACAGAGGGCGTGGATGGGTTTCACCTTGAGCTGAAAGCCGGCGAGCTCCCGCCGGGCGGCGCGCCAGAGCAGTTCGAGGAGGTCGCTGTCGAGCCGCGGGAGGACGACCTGGGTCTCGGGGTCGCCGAAGCGGGCGTTGTATTCGATCACGCTCGGCCCGGTCGGTGTGAGCATGATGCCGATGAAGAGCGTGCCGCAGTAGTCGAGTCCCTCGTCGGCGATGGCGTTCACCGAGGGGCGGACGATCTCGTCCTCGATGCGCCGGAGCAGTTCCGGGGTGACGACTTCGGCCGGCGAGTAGGTGCCCATGCCGCCGGTGTTGGGGCCGGTGTCGCCGTCGCCGATGCGCTTGTGGTCCTGCGAGGTCGGCAGGATGACGTAATCGCGGCCGGAAACGACCACGAGGATCGAGGTCTCCTCGCCGACCAGACAGTCCTCGATGAGAATTTTGCTGCCGCTGGTGCCGAACTTGCCGGCGAACATTTCGCGCACCGCGGCGGCGGCTTCGGCATCGGTCTGCGCCACGACCACACCCTTGCCGGCGGCGAGCCCGTCGGCCTTGATGACGATGGGCGCCGGGTGGGATTGGAGGTAGGCGAGCGCCGGTGCCTCGGCGGAAAAGATTCCGGCGGCGGCGGTGGGAATCCGGTATTTGAGGAGGATTTCCTTGGTGAAGATTTTTGAGGCTTCGAGCCGCGCGCCGGCAGCTTTCGGACCATAAACCGGGATGCCGGCGGCGAGCAGGCGGTCGGCCAGACCGAGGGCCAGCGGGACTTCCGGCCCGACGACGACGAACGCCACTTGCTCCCGTTGCGCGAGGGCGGTGAGGCCGGCCACATCATCCGCGGCGACAGGAAAACAGGTCACATCCTGAGCGATGCCGGCGTTGCCGGGCGCGCAGATCACGCGTGGGCCGGCGGGTGAGGCGAGCAGGGCGCGGACGAGCGTGTGTTCGCGCCCGCCGGCGCCGACGACCAGGACGGAGGAGGGAAGCGGTGTGGCCACAGAGCGAAAATTCAGGCCACTCGGACGGAGGCAAGGCTCGGCTGTGTCACGCCTTCACAAAACCTGCAGCTTCTTGCGGTAAAATTTCACGACTTCGTCGGGGTCGTCGGTGAAGAGGATGTAGTCGCTCATCCAGGCGGGGGCGCGTCGGTCCTTGATCATCTGGTTCACCTGCCGGCGCAGGTCGCCCCAGAACTTGGAGTTGAAAAACACGTAGGGGATGCGCGGGCGGATGCCGAGCTTGAGGTTGCACAGCTCGATGCCGATTTCCTCGAGGGTGCCGACGCCGCCGACGTTGAAGACGCAGAAATCGGCCGCCTCGAACCATTTTTGGCGGAAGTGGCGCGAGTTTTCCTGAAAGGTGTTGAAGAAGTCCACACCGAGCTCGGGCGGCTGGGCTTCCAGTTCCAGGAAACAGGCGCCGGTGAGGGCGCCCTTGTCGCGGGCTTGGTCGGTGGCGAGGCGCATGACGCCGCCGCCGCCGCCGGTGAGCACGCCCAGGTTGCCGCCGAGGAAGCCGGTGAGCTTGTCCACCAGCGACGAGATGCGGTCGGTGTCGGTTTGGTCGAGCCCGACGGCGGAACCGTAGAAGGCGAGGATGGTGCTCTCCTGGAACTTGCGCGCCATCTCCTCCCGCACGAAGAAGCCGTGGTCGCGCTTGTAGGTGTGCAGGTAAAGGTCCTTCGTCAGTTCGTCATACCAGTAGACCTTGATGCCGAGGTTGTAGAACGTATCGAGGCGGGCGTGGGCGTTGCTCGACAGAAAGTAGCCGTGCGTGCGCGAGGCGCGGCGGAAGATGATGCGCCGCAGCTTCAGGTCGCCGAGCCGCGTGATCAGTTCCATGTGCTCCAGCAGGTCGGGAAAAAAATCCACGACGAGCGTGTCGGCGTCGGCCGGGGCGGCGTCGAGGGCCTGGATCAGGGTGCGGCTGCCCACGGGGCAGGCATCGCCTTCGAGCAGCTTGCGCAGCTCCTCGTCCTTCGCGCGGATGAGAATGGCGCGGTTTTCCATCGTGGCGCTCTGGCCGCGGACGGTGATTTTGGTTTTCGGGGCGGGAGCGCCGGTGTCGCGGGCGGGAAACTCATCCAGGCATTTGAAAAGACCCTGCGCGGTGCCGAGGAGCCGCTGGCGCTGCCGGGCGAGCGTCTTGGCCTCGGGATCGGTGTAGGGCGGGGCGCGGAACACCTCGACGGACACCATCGGGTTCACCACCGGGTGGGCGCCGGTGTTGTAGATTTCCAGCATGATGTTTGTGCCGAAGGTCTTGATGGGGTCGAGCAGGACGGCGCTGGTATGGAGGCCAAAATTGCCCTCGCCGGGGTTGAGCACCACGTAGTGCTCCTTGAGATACATGGAGCAGCTGGTGAGGATGCCCGACTGCGGCGGAATGGTGAGCGGCGCGGCGTCGTGGCGGACCTGGATCTTGTCGATGAAGGAGCGGCCGGCGTAACCGCTGACAATGTGCTCGAAGTTGAGCCGCTGGAGCCGCGGGTTGAGCGTGTAGCTGACGGCGTGGGGGGTAAAAAAGACGCGGCCGCCCGAGTCGATCGAGATCGTGTTGGGCAGCTTGAGCAGGTTCTGCTGCAGGGCCGCCCAAATCTCGGTGCTGGAAAGCTTGGCGGAGGCCGGGGCATGGAAGAGCCGGCCCACCGGCGTGCCGGGGCGCAGGAGTTTTTTCCAATAGGGCGCGTTGGGGAAGCTCTGGTCGTAGAGGAAGGCCTCGGCCTCGAGCACCAGGCGGTTGCCGTCCACCACGGGCGGTCCCTGCAGGATCATCTCGATGCCGATCCGCGCCAGCGAGCTGCGCTCGGTGAAGCGCAGGGCGGTGCGGTGCGCCTTCATGAACTCAAATTCCGCGGGCAGGCGCGGCCAGAAGGCGAGGGTGAGCAGGGCCGTTTGTTCGCCCTTGGCTTTTACGGCCAGAATCTGGCCGTCCTGACTGGTCCAAAATTGGTCGGATGACATGGGGAAAGCCGGGACGATGCCCCAGACCCGGGGCTGACTCAAGCGGGGATAATGGATTGCATTCCGCCGGGGCGGCTGGCACATCCGAAAACTCCGCGGCACAAAAGCGCCCGGCAAGTGACCAACTCCTTCCTCCCAACCTCAACGTATGAAACTCCCCTCCCTGTTCACGACCGCCCTGCTGGGTCTCGGTGTCACCACCGCGGCCTTCGCGCAGGAAGTCTCGCTTAATCTTCCCGGCCGGGCCTCCGCCGATGCGGAAAAGACCCCCGCCGCCCTCGCCGCCGCCCCGGCGGGCGAATTCACCGAAGCGCAGATCCTTGAGACCTTCGGCTGGTTTTTCACCGCCCGGCTCGGTCTGCATGAGCTTGAGCTCACCCCGGCGCAGATCGCCCACCTCACCAAGGGCGTGGCCCTGGCGGCCGCCGGCAAGGAGCCGCCGCACGAGCTGGCCAAGATCGGCCCGGTGATGGACGAGTTCGTCCAAGGCCGGCAGCAGGCCGCCTTCGAGCGGCTCAAGGCCGAGAACGAGCGCCTTTCGCAGGAATTTTTGGCCGGCCTCAAGGCACAGCCCAACGTCAAGGAGCTCCCCAGCGGTCTGCGCTACGAGATCCTGGCGGCCGGTTCCGCGGCGAAGCCCACGCTGCAGGACACTGTGCGCATCAACTACACCGGCACACTGGTGGACGGCACGGTGTTTGACTCCAGCGCCAGCCGCGGCGAGCCGGCGGAGATTGCCATGGACAAGGTCATCCCCGGCTGGACCGAGGGCGTGCAGCTCATCGGCCGCGGCGGCAAGATCAAGCTCTACATCCCCGCGCACCTCGCCTACGGCGACACCGGCATCGGCGACATCCCGCCCGCTGCCGCGCTTGTCTTCGAAGTTGAGCTGCTCGACTTCAAGCCGACGCCCCCCGACCCGGCCTCCGCCGCGGCGACGGAAGCCAAGTAAGGCGCTTTTTCCCGGATAGATTCCCGGCCCCCGCTACCCGGCGGGGGCCTTTTGTTTTCAACCGCCGGCCAGAGCGGCGAAGTCGGCGAGCAGCGCGTCCACGGCGGCCGGTGCTGTGTCCCAGCCGCACATGAAGCGGTAGCCGTCGTCGCCGACAAATTTCAGAAACTGCCAGCCGCGCGCCTCCAGGTTGGCGGCGAGGACGGCGGACAGGCCGACGAAGACGCCGTTGGCCTCGACGGGATGGAGCAGCCGCACACCGGGCAGGGCGGCGAGTCCGGCGGCCAAGCGCCGGGCCATGGCGTTGGCATGGGCGGCATGGCGCAGCCAGGCTCCGTCGCGTAGGAGAGCGACCCACTGGGCGCAGGCGAAGCGCTGCTTGGAGGCCAGCTGGCCGGACTGCTTCACGCGGTAGCCGAAGTCACGGGCGAGATCCCGGTTGAAGAAAACGACGGCTTCACAGTCGAGCATGCCGTTCCTCGTGCCGCCGAGGCTCAGCACGTCCACGCCGGCCCGCCAGGTGAGGTCGGCCGGCGTGATGCCCTGCGGCGCAAAGGCCGCGGCGGCGTTGGCGAAGCGCGCACCGTCCAGGTGCAGGGCCATGCCCTCCCGCCGGGCGACTTCGCCCAACGCGCGGATTTCGTCTGGGGTATAAAGCGTGCCGAACTCGGTGGCCTGGGTGAGCGACAGCGCGCCGGGCTTCGGGAAATGCACGTCGCGCCGCCGGTTGATCGCCGCGGCGACGGCGGCGGGCGCGAGCTTGGCGCCGGCCCCGGCAAGCGGGATGACCTTGGCGCCGCCGGTGAAATGCTCCACCGCACCGCACTCGTCCACCTGCAGGTGGGCGGATTCGTGGCAGAACACGCCCTCGTAGCTGCGGCAGACGGCCGCAAGCGCGAGGGCGTTGGCCGCGGTGCCGTTGAAGACGAAGAACACCTCGCAGTCCGTGGCGAAGAGCGTGCGCAGTGCCTGCCGGGCCTCCGCGGTCCAGGGATCCCCGCCGTAGCCGGCGGCGTGGCCCGCGTTGGCGGCGGTGAGTGCGGCGAGCGCCTCGGGGCAGAGGCCGGCGGTGTTGTCACTGGCGAAGGTCCAGTCGGGACGGGGAGCGGACATGCCGCAGTGCAGCACAAAGGAGCGTGGCGGGCCAAGGTGTTTTCGTGTTTGGCAAGCACGGGCCGACGCCGTTGCCTTGGCCGTCACGATGAACGCAGCCGACGTCAACCTCTACCTCGTGGGCTTCATGGGCACCGGCAAAACCACCATCGGCCGGGCGGTGGCGCACCGGCTGGGCTTCCACCTGCTCGACAGCGACCACGAAATCGAGCGGCAGCGCGGCCGGAGCGTCGCGGAGATTTTTGCCCGGGAGGGCGAGCCCGCCTTCCGGCGGCTCGAGCGCGCGTTCGTGGAAACCGGCCATCCGGCGGTGCGCACGGTCGTCGCCTGCGGCGGCGGCCTGGTGGTGCAGCCGGGCATGCTCGATTTGCTGCGGGCCAAGGGCGTGGTGGTCTGCCTGCACGCCTCGCTGGACACCATCTTGGAACGCACCTCGCGGCACCGGAATCGCCCGCTGCTCAACGTCGAGGATCCCTCCGCGCGCATCCGCGCGCTCTACGCCGAGCGCGAGCCGGTTTACAAACAGGCCGGCACCGTGGTGCTGACGGATTCGCGGCCGCTCGGCGACATCGTGGCGCATGTGATCCGCGTGTGGCGCCGGGAGGCGGCGGATTTCGCCCGCGGGCGGGCCGGTTGAACATGGATGCCAGGCAACAGGCGCTGCGGCAGAGGCTCGAAACGCTGGGCTTCGATGCGGTGCGGATCGCGCGGGTGGAGCCCGTGCCCGGCGACCGGCTGCACGGCTGGCTGGCCGCCGGCATGCACGCGGACATGGCGTGGATGGAGCGCACGGCCGCCAAGCGGCTGGATCCGGCGCTGGTGCTCCCCGGGGCGCGCTCGGTCATCATGCTCGGGGTCAACTACGCGACCGGCGCCCTGCGGCAGGAGGGTCCGGTGTGGGCGCGCTATGCCTTGCACGAGGACTATCATGACACGATGCAGGCGGGGCTGGACGCGGCCGGCGCGGTGCTCGGCGAACTCTATGGTGCGGGGACCGACGACTACCGCGCCTATGTGGACACCGGGCCGGTGCTTGAACGCGGCTGGGCGGCCAAGGCCGGCCTGGGCTTCGCCGGCAAGAACGCGATGCTCAT
Source organism: Opitutaceae bacterium (assembly GCA_026125215.1). Taxonomy (GTDB): domain Bacteria; phylum Verrucomicrobiota; class Verrucomicrobiia; order Opitutales; family Opitutaceae; genus UBA2377. The sequence goes on along the minus strand of JAHCLN010000020.1, from coordinate 6,974 downwards.
TTCCCGCGAGCACGGCAACTGGCTGTTTCTGGCGGCGATCCTGACGCGGGTGGAACTGGAGCCCGACCTGCCGCTGCGGCCGCAGCGCAGCGGCTTTGCCGATGTCGGCCTGCTCTGCGGCAAGTGCACGCGCTGCCTCGACGCCTGCCCGACGCAGGCCTTTGCCGCGCCCGGGGTCGTGGACGCGCGCCGCTGCATTTCCTACCAGACGATCGAAAACAAGGGCATCATTCCGCGCGGGCTGCGCCGCGGCATCGGCCGTCACCTTTACGGCTGTGATGTCTGCTTGGAAGTCTGCCCGTGGAACCGTTTCGCCCGCGAAGGCCGGCGCCTGTTGCTCACCGCGCGGTTCGACCTGCCGGACCTGGGTCTGGACGAACTGCTGACGATGACGCCGGCGCGCTTTGCGGAGGTTTTCCGCCGCACCGCGATCAAGCGGCTCAAACTCCGGGGACTGCTGCGCAACGCCTGCGTGGTGGCGGGCAACAGCGGTGATCCCGGTCTGCTGCCCGCGCTGTGGCGGCTCACGGCGCATGAGCTGCCGCTGGTGCGCGCGCATGCGGTGTGGGCGGTGCGGCGGCTGGCCGGGGCGGCAGCGGCCGGGGAGCTCGCAGCCGTGCGGGCGCGGGAAACGGATGCCGAGGTGCTCGCGGAATTTGCCGGCGAGCCCTGAGGCCGGTTCAGCCGCGGAAGAGTGCGTTCATGCGCGTGGCGAAGGCCGGCGGCGGCCGCACCGGCTTGCCCTCGCGGTCGATGAAGGCGTGCAGGGTGTGGCCGGTCACGAGCAGCTCGTGGCCGCGCCGGATCTCGTATTCGAGCCGGATGCGCAGGAGCGGTTTTTCGCGCAGGGTGGTGATGACGGTGACGGTGTCGTCGTAAACCGCGGGCCGGTGGTATTTCAGCCCGACCTCCAGCACGGGCAGCCGGTAGCCGTCGGTCTCCAGTTCGCGGTAGGGAAGACCCTGTTCCTTGAGCAGCTGGGTGCGGCCGATTTCGAGCCACGGCAGGTAGCTGCCGTGATAGACGATGCCCATCATGTCGGTCTCGGCGTAACGGACGGTAACTTGGGTTCGGGACGTGATCATCGGGCGGCGGGCAGATCAAAAAGCGAGCGGGCCGACTCTTGCCAGCAATTCCGCCGCGCCCATTCCCGGCCGGCTTCGCCCAGCTGCCGGCGCAACGCGGGCTCGGTGATCAGGCGGGCGAAGGCCGCGGTGAGGCCGGCGGGATCGTCGGGCCGCACGAGCAGGCCGGTGCGGCCGTTCAGCACGGCTTCACCCACGCCGCCGATGTCGTGCGCCACCACGGGCAGGCCGTGGGCCGAGGCTTCCAGGTAAACCAAGCCGAAGCCCTCGACACTCGGGCCGCAGGGGACGCTGGTCATGGCGAAAATATCGGCCTGCGCATAGGCGGCGGCGAGTTCGTGGTCGTCGGCATTGGCGTCGAAGCGCACGGGAAAATCCGCGCCGGCCGCGAGCGCGCGCAATTTGGCTTCGTAGCCGCGCCGGCCGTGGCCGCCGACAAACCGGCAGGTGATGCGGGCGCGCAGTTCCGGCGGCAGCGCCAGCAGGGCTTGGAGGGTTTCGAGCTGGCCCTTGCGCGGATGCCACCGGCCGACGGTGAGCACGGTGAGACGTCCGTCGGCCGGCACCGGGTCGGCCGCCGGCCGGGGCGGCAGCCGGAAATCCGTCCGCAGGGCGCCGGGGCTGAGCACGGTTTTGCCCGCGGCTTCGGGAAAATGCGCGGTCAGCAGATCGCGCGTGTAGCCGGTCAGGGTGCTGATGCGGGTGGCGTGCCGGATGAGCCGGCGGGCGAGCCGGCGGGTGAGGGGATTGCGGTGGAAGCGCAGGATTTCCGAACCGTGAAACGTGAGGATCAGGCAGGGCGGCCGGAAAGCCTTGAAAAACTGCAGATACATCAGGCTCAGCATGGGCCCCGGTTCGGGCAGCCAGACGATGGTTTGGCGGAGGTCGCGCCGGTTGCGGACGAGTTCGCGACCGAGCCGGAAGAGGCACCAGAAGTCATGCGTGCCCTTGAGCGGGAGCCGGCGGAGCAGAAAGGGCCGGTTTTTCTCCGCAGTCCCGGCCGGGGCGGCCTGGGCCCAGACCTCGACTTCGGCCCCGGCGGCGGCCGCGGCCGCCGCCATCTCTTCGGTAAAGGTCGCGATGCCGCCCCGCCGGGGGTAGAATTCGTGGGTGATGATGTGGAGGCGGGGGGCGCTCATGCGCGATTTGCAGGGCGGTGGGTGGTCAAGGGCCTCAGGTTGGACCGGCCGGGTTGGCTGGCAAGCGTCGCATCAGCGGCGGGTTGGGGAACCGGGCGTCCAAAACAGGGACTATGCTGGACCGGTTGGGTCAAGAAATTGGGTTTACAAGCCCCAGTGTCGTAACATACAAACGCCGAACGATGTCAGAAGCAGTTCATAACACCCAAGGCAGCAACAAGCCGTTTCCGTTTGTCATGAAACCGGTTGCGCCCGAGGAGGAGTCCGCCCTGCGTGAATCGCTCAAGCGCTGCTCCCCGTCCACTTTCGAGGCCGCCATCCAGTTTCGTAAAACCGGGAACCCCGAGCACTTGCCTGCCGTGGTGATCGGCGTGATCGAGCGGTTCGTCGAGCCCGATCTCCGGGTCAAACTGAAGGATGCGGATGATGACCTGCGGCTGATCGAGGATCTCGGCATCGATTCGCTGACGATGATGGAAATTGTCATCCTCGTGGAAGACGTGCTGCAGATGTCCATCAACAACGACGAATTGCGCAATCTCCGCACCGTGGGCGACGTCAAGATGTTCATCGACTGCAAGGTGCGCGGCCTGCCCCTGCCCAAACCGACCAAGTTTCTGCCGATCGAGCAGATCGCGGCGACGATGCCAATCCAGCCCCCGTTCCTGTTCCTCAACGAGGCCTCGGTCAGCTCCAGCGGCGCCAATGCCAAATACAAGATTTCCGGCCAGGAGTTCTTCCTGCAGGGCCACTTCAAGGACAACCCGGTGATGCCCGCCTCCATCATGCTGGAGGCCCTGGGCCAGCTGGCCGTGCTTTATCTGCTCGAGGGGCTCACGCCCGAGCCCGGCAAGGTGGTCAACCCGCAGATGATTTTCTTCACCGGCTGTGAAGGCGTGCGCGCCCACCGGGTGTGCAAGCCCGGCGACATCCTGACTCTCTCCATCAAGCCCCGCCGCATGAAAATGCCGCTGGCGACCTTCGAAGGTTCGATCCGCGTGGGGCAGGAAAAGGCCGTCATTGCCGAGGAGATCACGCTGACCTTCGGGTTCTCGGAGGTCGCCGTGCAGCCCGTGGCGGCAGCCGCCCCGGGGCAGGAAAACGTCAACGGCGCCGCGCCGGCTTCATCCCCGTTGCGCGTGGCCGCGAGCGCCTGAACCCGCCGGGCCGGCCGGTCCCGCGCGGCTCCACCGTATGTTTGCGTATGCCTCCCGCGTTGACCACGCGGCCCCGAGCGGCTTCGCTCCCGGCCGTGTTTCCCATGGCTGTTGAAACCGCGGCCGGTTTTCCCGGTCACGTTTCCCTCCATCCCTCATCTGCATGCCCAGAGTTTTTGTCACCGGAATCGGACTGATCACCAGCATCGGCAATGATGCGGCCGCCGTCACGGAAAGCCTGCGCGAGCTGCGGCACGGGTTTGAGCTTTATCCCCCTTTTCAGCGCGACGACATCCCGGTGAAGGTGGCCGCGCCCGTGAAGGGGTTTCAGACGGATTCAACCGACCCCGAGGACTGGACCTTTCCCGCGCGCTACCGGATCCGGCGCGAGGTGATCCGCGGCATGGCGCCGCACGGGGTCTATGCCTGGTGTGCGATGCAGCAGGCCATCGAGGATGCGAAGCTGGAAGAGGCGGACTGCTCGAACGCCGACACCGGCCTGTATGCCGCCTCCGGCGGTTCGCCCTACCTGATGGGCCACATGCTGCAGCGCATGCACACACAGGGCGTCATGCGCTGTTCGCCGCTCGGCATCGTCGCCTCCATCTCCGGCACGCTCAATTTCAACCTCGTCGCCCATTTCCGGATCAAGGGCGCTTCCTGCGGATTTTCCTCCGCCTGCGCCTCCTCCTCGCACGCGCTCGGCTACGCCTACGACGATCTCGTGCTGGGCCGGCAGAAGCGCATGTTCGTCGTCGGGGCGGAGGACGGCAACGTGGACAGCATCCTGCCCTTCGCCGGCATGCGGGCGCTTTCGCTCCAGGCCGACCCGCAGCAGGCCTCGCGGCCGTTTGATGCGGCGCGCGACGGTTTCGTGGGCACGGGCGGCGCGGCGGTCCTCGTGCTGGAGACGGAGGACGAGGTCGCCCGCCGCGGCGCGAAGGTTTACTGCGAGGTCGCCGGCTGGGGCCAGGCTTCCGACGGCCACAACGTCGCCATCTCCCATCCCGACGGCGAGGGTTTGCGGCAGGCGATGGCGCATGCCCTGCGGGCCGGCGGCACCCCGGCCGAGGCGGTGGACTACGTCAACGCCCACGCGACCTCCACGCCGATCGGCGACACCTCGGAGGTGCGCGCGCTCAAGGCCGTTTTCCAGACCCCGGACACGCGGCCCGCAATCAGCAGCACCAAGGCGCTCACCGGCCACGGGCTCTCGCTGGCCGGCGCGATGGAGAGCGCCTTCTGTGCGCTGGCCATCCGCGACGGTTTCATGCCCGGCTCGGCCCACATCAGCCGGCTCGATCCCGAGTGCGAGGGGCTGAACATCCTCCGCTCGACGCTGGCGGCGGCGCCGAACGTGGTGCTGAACAACAGCAGCGGCTTCGGCGGGGCGAACGTCTCGCTCCTGTTCAAACGGGCCACCTGATGCCCTCCGCCGCGCTCAAGGAAACCTGTCGCACCGCGTTTGTCACCGGTGCGAGCACCGGCTTGGGCCGCGCCTTTGCGGAGATGCTGCTGGCCGAGGGCGTCCGGGTTTGGGGCACCGCGCGCGATCCCGCGCGGCTGGCCGGCCTGGCGGCGCAGCCGGGCTTCACGGCCGTGGCGCTTGAACTCGGCGACGGCCCGCGCGCCGTCGCGGCTTTCGAATCGGCGGCCGCCGCCGCGGACGGCTTCGATCTGGTGATCAACAACGCCGGTTACGGGGTCTTCGGGGATTTCGTCGCCACGGATTTCGCGGTCTGGGAGGAGCAGCTCACGGTCATGCTGGTGAACACCGCGCGGCTGGCGCAGGCCGCGCTGGCCGGCATGCGCCGGCGCAATCATGGCGCGCTCGTCAACGTGTCGTCGCTGGCGGCCGAGTTTCCGCTCCCGTTCCAGAGCGCCTACAACATCACCAAGGCCGGGCTCACCGCCCTCAGCGAAAGCCTGATGGTCGAGTGCGCCGGCACCGGCGTCATCGTCATCGACCTGCGGCCGGGCGACTACCGCACGGATTTTGAAGGCTCGATGCGCCGGCCGCCCGGCGCGGTTTCGCCGGCGATGAACCGGGCCTGGGCGGCGTTTGCGGGCATGATGCGGACCGGGCCGGAGCCGGCGCATGCCGCGGCCGCGTTGCGCCGGGCGTTGCTCCGCCGCCGCAGCGGCACGGTGCGGTGCGGCCGCGCTTTTCAGGCCGTGATCGCGCCGTTCCTTGTGCGGCTCGGCCCGCTGGCGCTCAAGCGCCGCATTCAGGCCCGTTATTTCGATCTCTGAGCATGTCCCGCATCCGCATTCTCGTCCTCACTTCCAGCACCGGCGGCGGCCACGACGCCCGTGCGGAGGCCTTTGCGGAGTGGTGCTTCCAGCTCTACCGCCACGAGGTGGACGTGCGCATCGAGCAGATGCTGGAAAAATCCTCCGCCATCAACCGCTTCGGCGTGAACCTCTACAACCGCATCCAGCGCGGCGCGCCGTGGATGCACAAGGTCTTCTTCACGCTGGTCGAGTGCCTCAGCTTCATCAACGCCCGGAAGGTCACCATCGGCGGCGCCTACTACCTTGCCGTGCTGGCGGAATACCGGCCGCATCTGGTCTTCAGCGTCCATGACTGTCTGAACCGCGGCTACTTCCAGCGCGCGCGCAAGCTCCTCGGGCCCGACCGCGTCCGCTGCGCCACCTACTGCGGCGAGTTCTCCGGCGGCTGGGGCTACTCGCGCAACTGGATCGAGCCGAGCGTGGACCGGTATTTTTCCCGCACGCCGACCGCGCGCGACTACGCGGTCAAAAAGGGCATCCCGGCGGAGCGGTCCCGCGTGCGCGGTTATCTGATGCATCCGCGGGCCCACCTCGAGGTGCTGGCGCCGGCCGACCGCGGCCCTTTCCGCGAACAGCGGCTGGGCCTGCGGCCCGATCTGTTCACGGTCTTCCTCGCGACCGGGGCCAACGGCGCGCACAACCATTTTGACCTCCTGCCCGTGCTCGCCCGGCACGGCGACCGCTGTCAGGCCATCGTGATCTGCGGCCAGAACAAGGAGGCCTACAACGAACTCATCCACTGGCGGGCCAACCATCCCGAGTTCAACTGCTACATCGAGGGCTATTCCGAGATCGTGCACCTGCTGCTGCAGGTGAGCGACGTCATCGTCACCCGCGGCGGCACGACGACCTGCGCCAAGGCGCTGCATTTCCGGTGTCCGATTGTCTTCAACGCCTTCGGCGGCATCATGCCGCAGGAGGAACTGACGTGGAAATTTTTCCGCAACGGTGCCGGCTCGGAAAAGATCGGCTCCGCCGCTGATTTTGCGGTCATCATGGAACGCTGGCTGGAATCGCCGGCGGCCTACGCCCGCAGCCGCGAGGATTTTCTGGCGCTGCGCTACGAGGAAGATCCCACGCTGCTGATCGACGAGCTGGTCGGTCTCGCCAACGAGGTCGCGCGGGTCCGGCTGCAGCGGCAGCCCTTCCCGCCGCGCGGCGGCTCCCGGCCGGCGCTGCCCGGTTTCACCCCAGCATAAGTTTGGCGAGGCCGAGGAAGCAGCCCATGCTGGCCACGTCGGTTGCCGTGGTCAGGAAAATGCTCGAGGCCGTGGCGGGATCTGCGCCCATTTTCTTCA
>JAHCLN010000002.1 GCA_026125215.1 Opitutaceae bacterium | reverse complement strand
TGGCTGGATGAGGATCAGGCCGCAGGCTTTGGCCAAACGCGCTTGGCGCTGGTCGTAGGTTGCAAAGTGCTTTGCCCCAAGCTCAAGCGCGGAGGCCACATGCAGAACATCCATAGAGCGGGTGCCGAGACCGGGAGCATGTTGCCGGCTGAGCGCCATGCTCTTGTCCAAAGCCGCGCGCCACAACAGGTCCACAAGCTTGAGATCGCCGTCGGCAAAATCTTCATCCACATGCGCCAGGGACTTGGTCATTTCGACTTCCGTAAAATCTCCGCGGAAACATCCCAGCGCAATGGCATTGACCAATTCCGCATGGCCAAAGCGGGTGATCGCAAGCGGCCCTTTCAGTTTGCCGCGCCACGCAACCATGCGGCGTGAAATCGGCTCATGCACATACAGCCCCCGCAAGGCGCTGGGATCAATGTAAAGTGATTTAACGTTCACCGCGGTTCATCTCGTCAATCGCGCGGGAAGCCTCGGCCGATATTGGCTTCGGCATGTTGTCCAGCAAGCGAGCCAGGTAGTCTTTTTTGGCCGGCTTCCGCTTACGGACAACACGGTAAGGCCGGATGACATACGCCGCCTGCCCGCGCTCCGTGACCACCACCTCGCCCTCGCGCTCGATGATGTCGCGAACCTTCGGAAATTCCGTGCGGAGCTGGCGAACGCTGGCAGTCTTCATGACGAGGTGAAACATGGATGTTTCACCACGAAAGGCAAGCAACCGCTCACGCTCCCACCGGGTGCCAGGTGGTCTTGAACTCCACGAAGTCGCGGATGGCGTAGAGGTCCTGGGCCTTGGCGGAGAACCAATCGGTCGCCTCGCCGGCAAAATGCACGCGCTTCACGCTCTCCGCCGCGCCGAGGCGGAGCGTCTTGCGGTCGGCTTCGCCCACCGCGGCGCTGATACCGCGCAGGTGCGTGTGCGTGGCGAAGGTCGGCACGAGTTCCTTGCGGAAGCCGGTGAGCAGGTTGACCACGCCGCCGGGCAGGTCGCTCGTGGCCAGCATCTCGCCGAGGAGGATGGCCGGATAGGGATTGGTTTCGGAAACCTCCGCCACGACCGTGTTGCCGCTCGCGATGACCGGCGCGATGAGCGAGACGAGCCCGAGCAGCGCGGGGGCGTCGGGCGCGATCACGCCGATGACACCCATCGGCTCCGTGACGGTGAAATTGAAATGCGACGAGGCCACCGGGTTCACGTTGCCCAGCACCTGCTCGTATTTGTCGGTCCAGCCGGCGTAATAGACGAGCCGGTCGGAGCACGCGTCCACCTCCTTCGCCGCGGCGGATTTGGTCGCACCGAAGCGGACCAGCGTGTCGATCAGCTCCGTGCGCCGCGCCTCCACCATCTCACCCAGCCGGTAGAGGATCTGGCCGCGGTTGTAGGCGGTGCGTTTCGCCCAGCCCGGGCCGGCCTTGGCGGCGGCCTCGACGGCGTTGCGCAGGTCCTTGCGCGTGCACTGCGGGATGTGGGCGAAGAAATTGCCGGCGGCATCCTTGAGCGGAAATGTGCGCCCGCTCTCGGAGCGGATGAACGCGCCGCCGACATAGGGCTTGGGGGTCTTGGTGATGGGAAGGCGCATGGTGATGCGAGTTGAAGTTGAAAGTTTAAGTTGAAGAAGAAGGGCGCGAAGGCGGGTGCTTAAACTTCAACTTCGGCCTTAAACCAGCTTGCAATAGTCGAGCAGGCCCTGGCGGCCGCCTTCGCGGCCGAAGCCGGACTCCTTGTAGCCGCCAAAGGGCGACGTGGGGTCGAACTTGTTGTAGGTGTTGGCCCAGACCACGCCGGCCTTGAGCTCCGTGCTCATCTTGAGGATGCGCGAGCCCTTGTCGGTCCACACGCCGGCGCTGAGGCCGTAGGCGGTGTTGTTGGCCTTCTCGACCGCCTCGTCGAGTGTGCGGAACGTGAGCACGCTGAGCACGGGACCGAAAATCTCCTCGCGGGCGATGCGGTGGCTCATCGAGACGCCCGAGAATACCGTCGGGCGGAAGTAGTAGCCCTTCGTCGGCAGCTTGCAGGCGGGCTGGAACATGTCCGCGCCTTCCTTCACGCCGGAGGCGACCAGTTTCTCGATGCGGGTGAGCTGCTCGCGCGAGTTGATGGCGCCGATGTCCGTGTTCTTGTCGAGCGGGTCGCCGACGCGGAGCGTGCGGATGCGGGTCTTGAGCTTCGCGAGCACGGCGGCGGCCACGGGCTCGTGGACCAGCAGGCGCGAACCGGCGCAGCAGACGTGGCCCTGGTTGAAGAAGATGCCGTTGACGATGCCCTCGACGGCCTGGTCGAGCGGGGCGTCGTCGAACACGATGTTGGCCGCCTTGCCGCCGAGCTCCATGGTCATCTTCTTGTCGGTGCCGGCGAGCGAGCGCATGATGATCTTGCCCACTTCGGTCGAACCGGTGAAGGCGACCTTCACCGCCGCCGGATGATTCAGCACGGCGGCGCCCGTGTCGCCGAAACCGGTCACGATGTTCACGACGCCCGCCGGGAAGCCGGCGTCCTGGACGATCTCGGCGAACTTCAACGCGGTCACGCTGGTCGTCTCGGCGGGCTTGATGACGATCGTGTTGCCCATGGCCAGCGCGGGGGCGAGCTTCCACGCCATCATCAGCAGCGGGAAATTCCACGGGATAACCTGGCCGACGACGCCGAGGGGCGCGACCTTGCGGCCCGGGGCGACGTATTCCAGCTTGTCGGCCCAGCCGGCGTGGTAGAAGAAATGCGCCGCGGCCATCGGCACGTCGAAGTCGCGCGATTCCTTGATGGGTTTGCCGCCGTCCATCGTCTCGGCGACGGCGAACTCGCGGGCGCGGTCCTGGAGCAGGCGGGCGAGGCGGTAGATGTATTTGGCGCGCTCCTTGCCCGGCAGTTTGCTCCAGACGGCAAAGCCTTTCTGCGCCGCGGCGTAGGCGGCGTCCACGTCGGCAGCGTTGGCCTGCGCGATCTCGGCCAGCTTCGTCTCGTTGGCCGGATTGATGGAGTCGAAATACTTGCCGGAGACCGGTGCGACGAACCTGCCGCCGATGAAGAGGTCGTAGCGCGGCTTGAGCTTCGGGTCGGCGGTCTCGGGCGCGGGATCGAACTCCCAGAGGTCGCCGAAGATCAGCTCGGGCAGCGGGCGGCCGGCGGAACGCTTGGTCGGACGTTTGTTTTCAGAAGTGAGGATAGACATTTTTTTGAACCGCTAATTCACGCTAATCTTCGCTGATTAATGGCGGAAAAATTAGCGCGGATTAGCGCAGATTAGCGGTTAGTAGGATTCGGCGGCTTCGCTGAAGTAATACGGGGCTTGGTAGGCGCCGGTCTTTTCCTTCTCGAGCTGGCGAAGGAGGTCGTTGAGGAGCGAGGAGGCGCCGAAGCGGTAGCGCGTGTTGTTGAGCCACTCGTCGCCGAGGGTCTCCTTGACGGCGATGAGGAACTGCAGCGCCTGCTTCGCCGTGCGGATGCCGCCGGCGGGCTTCATCGCGATGGGCGTGCCGGTCTCGAGGTAGAAGTCGCGGATGGCCTCGATCATCACCTGGTTGTTGCCGAGCGTGGCGTTGAGCGAGGTCTTGCCCGTGCTCGTCTTGATGAAGTCGCCCGGCCGGATGACGCGCATCGCGAGAAAGGACGCGGCGCGGATCTTGTCGTAGGTTTCCAGCTCGCTGACCTCGAGGATGACCTTGAGCGTGGCGTCACCGCAGGCCTGCACGACCGCGGCGATCTCGTCCTGCATTTCCTGAAATTCACCCGCGAGGAAGGCCCCGCGGTTGATCACCATGTCAATCTCGTCGGCGCCGTCGGCCACGGCGGCCTTCACCTCGGCCAGCCGCGTGCGCAGCGGCGCCTGGCCCGAGGGAAACGCGGTCGCGACCGACGCGATGCGCACGGCCGTGTCCTCGCCGAGCGCGCGGCGGGCGTGCCTCACCATCGCGGGATAAACGCACACGGCCGCCACCTGCGGGCAGTCGAGCCCGTCGTGCGGCGCGAGCGCCTTCTGGCAGAGCGAGGCGACCTTGCCGGGGGTGTCCTTCCCTTCAAGCGTGGTAAGGTCCACCATCGTGACGGCCAGCTTCAGACCCTGAACCTTGGCGGCCTTCTTGATGCTACGGGTGGTGTATTTGGCGACACGCTCCTCGATGCCGACCTGATCGACCGTGCCGATTTCGTTGAACAAGCGCCGGAAGGCGGCGTTGGACCCTGAGCTCATGAGACGGGCAGCCTGCCGCAGCCACCCTCCGAAAACAACGGCAAAACAAGGTCACGTCCGCCAATGTGAACTGGCGCCCCGGCTCCGGTTCCGCCAACTTGCGCGCATGCCCGATTCCCCCGCCCCCGCCGCACCGACCGGTGAACTCGTCATCCGGACCATCGCGATGCCCGCCGATGCCAATGCCAATGGCGACATCTTCGGCGGCTGGCTGGTTTCGCAGATGGATCTGGGCGGGGCGATTCTCGCCCGTGATACCGCCCGGTGCCGCGTGACCACGGTCGCCCTCGACGGCATGGCCTTCCTGCACCCGGTGGCCGTCGGCGACACCGTGAGCTGCTACGCCCGGCTGCTGAAAGTCGGGCGCACCTCGATGAAGATTGATGTCGAGGCCTGGGTGCAGCGCTTCACCGACGGCGCGCAGTTGCGCGTGACCGAGGGCGTCTTCACCTATGTGGCCATCGACGACCGGGGCCGCCCGCAACCCGTCAACCGCTGAAATCATGCGCCTGTTTCTCGCCCTCCTTTGCACCGCCGCCTTCGCCGTCGCCGGCCCGGCCGAGGAAGTCCGCGGCGCGGACACCGCCCGCGTGATGGCCACGATCGCCGGCGACACCACCCGGCTGGCCCCGCTGCTTTCCGATGCGCTCTCCTACGGCCACTCCAACGGCCGCGCGCAGACCAAGGAGGAAGTCCTCGAGGCCGTGCGCAGCAACCGGGTGCGCTACGAGGCCTACGATTACGAAACCGTGCAAATCACCCCGGTCGCCGCCGACCTCGCCCTGATGACCGGCACGGCCCGGCTGCGGGCAACCGCCGGCACCGAGCGCGTGGCCTTCCGGCTGCGCTTCCTGTCGGTGTGGCGCCGGGAAGACGGCGATTGGCGGTTGCTCGCCTACCAGTCGGCCCGCGCCCCGGACACCAACTGAACCGGGTTCAGCCCATTGCGACCGCCTCCGCGAAGCGCAGGATCGCATCGTCGGGCGACATCGTGATCGGCACCGGCCGGCCGTGGCCACCGCCGCCATAAGGCACGTTCGACAGCGCGTTGTAGCAGCAGATGTAGGCACGGCGCGGCTGGTCCGACAGGTTCGCCTCGGAGCTGTGGAACGTGTTGCCGTGGAAAAACAGCGCGCTGCCGGCCGGGGCCTCGCAATACACCACGCCCAGCCGGTCGATCGCCGCCTGCACGCGCTGCTGGTCCGCCCCCGCCTGCCCGCCGACGCGGCCGTGGTCGAAGCGGCCGAGCAGGTGCGAGCCCGGCACGACCTTGAGACAGCCGTTGGCCTTCGTCGCCGGGTCGAGCGCAATCATGCACGAGAGCATCCGCGGGTAGAGACAGCCGTCGCCATACCAGTAACCGTAGTCCTGATGCCATTCCCACGCACCGCCGACGCGTGGCTCCTTCAGCATCACCTTGCTGTGCCAGTGGTAAACCTCCTCGCGCAGCAACAGGCGCACGGCGTTGACCACGCGCGGGCTCGTCGTCACCGCGCCGAAGACGTCGTCGCTCACGTCGGACCACAGCGCGAGCTTGCTGGAGAGGCCGGCCGCGTCGTTCATGTTAAACTGGTGTTTCGTCGCCTTGCCTTCCTTGGTCACGTTCGCGAGCAGGATTTCGATCTCCTGCGGGGTGAAGACATCGGGCACGAGGACGTAGCCGTCGCGGTCGTAGGCCTGGATTTGTTCGAAGCTCAGCATGGGGTTGGGGTGCGGTTCAAAGCGATGACGTGTGAGATGTAGCCGCCGGGCTGCGGCGCGCCAGATATAATTTATCGCGGCCGCGGGGTCGGGTTGACCCCGCCGGATGCGCCACCCACCTTTGCCGCCATGCCTACCCCGCCCCTGTCGCTTCTCCGGCTCGCTGGTCGCCCGCGCGAGCTGGGCCTGCAACAGGGCACGGCGCTGGCCAACCAGATCCACGCCAACGTTGCCGTCCTCCTCGGCGACTTTCTCACCGGCGCCAAAGCGGCCCAATGGGAAAAAATCCGCGCCTGGCAGCAACGGCTGCGCGCCTTTTGCTTCGATCACTGGCCCCACCTGCAGGAGGAAATCCACGGCCTCGCCGAAGGCGCGGGCCTCGACCGCGAACTGGCCGAGCTGCTCAGCTTCCGCGCCTGGCAATACGAGGTCTACCACGCCGGCGCCTGCTCCAGCTTCGCCCTGCCGGGGGCCGGCGGAATGATTCTCACCGGCGGCACGCTCGACGACCCGCGCTTCCTCTACGCCGGCGCCCACGTCGCGCCGGCGGACGGGTTGCGCTTCATCAGTTTTCCCATCGCCGGCACCGTCTGGGCCAACCGCGGCCTGAACGAGGCCGGCCTCGCGCTCGGCATCTCCTCGCTCATCTGCCCGGGTGTGAGCTTCAATCTCGACCAGCTCGTGCCGGTGGACCTCGTCTTCCGCGACATGCTGCAATTCTGCTCGTCCGTCGCGGAGGTCGAGGCGCGCTGCCGGCGCTACAAGTTCTTCTGCAACCTCGTCGCCGTGGATCGTCACGGCCGCGTGTTCAGCAGCTCCAACTACTGCGGTGACTACACCGCGCATCCGGCACCCGACGGCTCCGCCTGTCTCACCAACCACCCCATCGGCGCCGCCGACACCGCCCTGCGTGCCCGCGGCTACACCGGCCCCGATCCCGCCGGTTTCAGTCCCGAACGGCTGGCGCAGATCACCGGCTGGATGGACGCCCATCGCCACCGCGCTACTGTCTCCGACGCGATCGCTTTTCTCGGCGCGATGCCGCAGCCCGGCCGCGTCAACAATCAGCACACCGCCTTCGCCACGGTCGCCATGCCGCAGGCGCATCCGCACACCCTCTGGATCGCGCAGCAACCGGTGACATCCGCCGCCTTCCACGCCTTCGACGTGCGCACCGGTTCGCCCGTCCTCAACTGATTTCATCATGCTCCTGCTCCGCCGCCTGATCCTGGTTGCCGCCGCCGTGCTCGCCCCGACGCCGACAATCCTTGCCCAAGGCCTCTACCCCGACGATGCCTCCTACCGCGCCGCTTTTGCCGCGCGCTGCGATGAAATCAGCGAGGGCATGGCCCGCCGGACCTGGTCGCCGGGCGAGGATACGCGCATGCGCCTCTATCTTGGCGTGGCCAAGCTGGCCACGGGCATCGATGCCGCCGAAGGACTGCGCTATCTGGAGGACGCCGTCGCCGACACCAACCTCCACTGGCACAGCTTCGAACCGTATGTGCTGATGGACGCGGTCCTGCGTCTCGGCGACAAGCTACCGCCTCCGCTCGTTGCCAACATCCGCACCCGGCTGGCCGCATGTTTCACACACGACTTCGGATTCACCGACAACCACATGCTGCAGATTCACACGGCCCGGTATCTGTTCGGCCAGACCTGGCCCGACGGTCCCGCCTTTGCCGACGGCTCCACCCCCACCGCGGCGCAGCGGGAGTCCGCCGGCTGGATCGACCGCTGGATCGAGGCCACCGTGACCCGCGGGATGTATGAATACGACTCCCCCAACTACCACCACCTCTACCTGCTCTGCTTCGCCACGCTCCACGAATACGCCCAAGACCCCGTCCTGAAGAAAAAATCGTGGATGATCATGCAGGTGCTCCTCGCCGATTGGGCCACGGAATACCTGCACGGCACCTGGGTGGGCTCGCACAGCCGCGAGAAATACAACCAGGTGCTGCACACGCACGAGAATACCGGCGCGGCCACGCAGTTTGGCCGGCTGTATTTCGGCGGCGCACCGATCCGGCTCGACCTGGCGGAGAATTTTTTCCTGCCGCTGGCCGCGCTCCAACGCTTCGAGGCCCTCCCGATGATCGGCCGCATGGCCACCGACCGCACCACGCCCTACGTGCTCCGCGAACTCAAACCGCCGCGCCGCGGCCCCCTTATCGTTTACGGCGAGCCGACCTGGAAATACACCCATGTCGCGCCGGAATTCGCCGTCGGCTCCTCATGGGGCGACCTCACCGATGTCGAGCATCACCGCTGGGATCTCACCTGGGTGTCGCCCCACGACGGCGCCACCTGCTTCTTCATCAATCCCTCCTATTCCGCCCGCCAGCTGCACCGCTATTTCGTGGAACCGCTGGACCAGATCCTCGGCGCCATCGTGCGCTACCGGCCCTACTACGCCGACCCCAACAAATGGGTAGAAGGCTCGCCCTACGAGGACGTGTTCCAACATGACCGCACCGTCATCGATCTCTACGACATCCCGCCGCATTCCGAGCGCCAGCACATCAACGGCCACTTCCCGCACCATATCGCGGAACGCCGTGAGGCCGGCGGCTGGATCTTCTGCCGTGCCGACGACATCTACTTCGGCGTGTGGACCAGCACGCCCGGCAAATGGCACCGGGAGGAGACCCATGACCGCCTGACCATCACCCGCCCAAGGACCGCCATCGTGCTCGAAGCCATCGCCGCCGGGGACGCCGAAAGTTTCGACGCCTTCTGCGCCGACCGCCTCGCGCACAGGCCCACCTTTGACGAGACCACGCTGACCGCCACCTACACCACCACCCGCGGCGACCGCCTGCAGTTCACCCACCGCGGCGACCGCCGTGTTAACGACGCAACCGTGGATCTCGCCGCCTGGCCGCTCTTCGAAGGCCCGTGGCTCAATGCCGCCCGCAACTCCGGCGTGATCACCCTCGCCTACGGCGCCGAACGCGTGGTGCTCGATTTCAACACCGTCACCGTCCACCACCAAACCGCGCCCTGAACCGCCCCCGCGTCCGCCGAAGTCACAATTCGTCCGCCCTCACCATGAGCTGGCGCGACTGCTCCGCGCGCTTGCGGGATTTTTCGACGCCGACGGCGTCGAGCCCCAGCGCGTTGGCCACCGCCAGCACGGTGCCGACGCCGCAGAAAGGATCGAGGATCGTCTTCGCCCCGGCCACATCCCGGGCAAAGCGCACCGCGTGCGCCGCCGCGCGGATACCCATCGCCCGCACCCAGGGCTGACGACCCGCATCCGTGATGATATCGGGCAGCGGCAGCACGTCGGGGCACTTCATCGCCCGCGAAACCGCGATCAAATGGGTAAAGCCCGGCCGGCCGTAGGTCAGCGTCCCGGGCGGTCGGCGGCAGACAATCTTGTGAAAAAGCACCCGTGCCCCGGCATCCTCTGCCGCCCGCACCACCAGCGCGCCTTTGTCGATCCACGCGCCGTCGCGCTTGATGTCGGACTGGAAAAACAGCGCCGCGCTCTCCGCCGGCACCGCGTCCACCACCAGCCGCACCGCCTCAAGAAACCACGCGCGCCAAGCCGGCAACGGCAGGTTCAACTCGGACAGGTCCGGCAGCGAAGTGACGGCACAGGCGCCGGGCAGCACGCCGCAAGCCCGCAGCCACGGCATCGCATCGGCGCAATGCACCTCGCGGCAGAGAGTGAACTCAACCGGCGCGGGCATCGACCGGAGCATCCTGATGCCCATAAGTGACAACGCCAAAGCGCACCTGACCATAGCCGTCGGCCAGCGCCGCGCGCGTCGCGGCGCCCTCCTCGCAGCACGCCGCCACCTCGATCTCCGGGTGGGCCTTGGCCCGCGCGACCAGATCCCGGACACGGGGAGGTTGAAAGCCGATGAAAGCGAAGCGCGGTTTCATGATTCACCGAGCATGAACGCGCTTTCGTCGGCAAACGAACTCTGAATTTCAAATGTCGGGGGCGACGGAAAAAGTTTCTGACGCCGGTGATGAGCACATGCCTCTCACCCCGGGCGCCCGGTCAACCGTGGCCCGGGCCGCTTGCAGGATCGTGGGGCCGGGCTGATTTTCCGGATCAGTTTATATCCGTCATGCAGCCGGCTTTCTTGCTCACAACCGGCGGCGCCGCCAGAGGATGAACGCCACCGCGCCGAGGCCGGCCAGCAGGGCGGCGGCACCGGGCTCGGGGACGGCAGTGTAGTTGAGGTAGATGTCGTTGCCGTCCTGATAGAGGCTGAAGGTATTGCCGGCCAGATGATCATTGAACAACTGACCGGCACCATCCAACCAGTTTATGGAATTGACCGAGAGGTTGCCAAAACCCGTCAGCGCCGTCGCTCCGCTGTAAAGCAGCCATCCGTCAAGGCCGGTGTGATCAGTCTTCCAGAAGGGATCCGTCCAATCGACGGCGCTGCCGGCTAAGGAGAAGTTTAAGTCGAGGGTGGTGACGCCGGCAAGGTCGAGGGCGCCGCCGACGTTGATGCCATCGTAGTCGGCCCCGCGGCCGGCGAGCAGGGCGGTGTTGTCCACCAGTTCCCAAAGCACGCCGGCGCCGGACTGATAGGTGAGATCGCCCAGGAACGTCTGGGCGCCCGGGCTGGCACCGGGGCTGTGGAGGCCGGCCAAGGTCGCGTTGCCGCCGACCGTGCCGTTGCCGCCGAGGGTCGCGCCGGCGGCCACCGTGAGGGGGCCGGCGGCCGTGCTGCCGGTGATGAGGAGCGTCCCGGCGGCGATCGCGGTGGCCCCGGCGTAGGTGTTGGTCCCGGCGAGGGTCAGCGTCCCCGCGCCGTGCTTGGTCAGGCCGCCGGCGCCGGACAGGGCGTAGGTCGTGCTAACAGCAAATCCCTGCGTATCAATCGTGCCGCCCGCGCCCGCCAAGGTCACATCGCCCGCGCCAAAACCGCTGAAAAGCCCGGCTTGGTCACCGCTCAACCGCAAGGTCCCGCCGTTGAACGTCAACGTGCCCGTGCCGCCCCCTTTGTAAATCTGGCCCGTGGTCAGCGTGCCGCCGTTGAGGGTCAGGGTGCCGGTCGAGCCGGCATTCTGCGCCAAGGTGACATGGGTGGCGGAAACCAAGCCGGGGCCGCTGATCGTCAGGGAACCGGTGCCGGAATTGCCGACGCTAAGGTAGCTGTGGTTGGTCCAGGTCCCGCCGCTGACCGTGGCCACGCCGGTGGTCGCGGACATGAGGCCGAGGAAGCCGACGGTGTTGCTGACCACACCACCGCTGATCGCAAGGCTTCCGTTGCCGGAACTGCCGACATAGAGGAAAGAGGAGTTGGTCCAACTGCCGCCGCTGATTGAGACCGTGCCGGTGGCACCGGCGTTCCGGCCGATGTAGCCGATCTGGTTGGTGACCGCCCCGCTGTCGCTGATCGTCAGCGTGCCATTGCCGGTGTAACCGACGGCAAGGTAGGAAGCGTTGTTCCAATTGCCACCGCTGACCGTGACCTCGCCGATGCCGGTGGCATTGTTGCCGATGCTCCCGTTCGCGCTGGTCACCGTGCCATCACCGCCGACCGTCAACGTGCCAGTGCCGGAATCGCCGACGAAGAGAAAGGAGGAATTGTTCCAACTGCCGCCGCTGACGGTGGCATGACCGGTGGCGCCGTCATAGCGACCGATGGTGCCGATCGTGTTGGTCACCGTGCCGCCGGTGATGTCCAGCGTGCCGGTGCCGTATTCGCCGATGTAAAGTTGGGCGGAATTCGTCCAGGTGCCACTGCTAACCGTGACGTGGCCGGCAAAGGGGGAGCCGACGTAAGCGGTGGTGTTGGCGACCGCCCCGCCGCTGATGTTCAAAGTGCCAGTGCCGTATGCGCCGATGTAAATTTCGGCGGAATTCGTCCAAGAACCGCCGCTGGCCGTGACCTCGCCGGTCGAGCCAAGGAAGCGGGCGATGTAGCCGGTTTGGCTGGTGACCGCACCGGTGCCGCTGATCGCCAGCATACCGGCGCCGGTGTTGCCGACGGTGAGGATGGCACCGGCATTCCAATTTACCGGGTCAGCGGGGCCGGGAATGACATCGCCTGACGTTACCACGTCCTGGGCAAATCCGGGGCCGGAAGCGACCAGCAACAGCGCCACGGCATGCCGGATACGGCGAAGGAATTGAGACTGGGGCATGAACTTCATGCGGTTGACGCGCTGAAAGGCTGCGGCCGTGATTGGGATGATGTTGCGGAGTGAACGATCCGCTCCGAAAGCGCAGGGCAAATGACGGGGCGCGGAGCGGGGCCTGAGGGACGGTTTAGGGATTGTGATTTCGACTGCAAGCCGAGGTCGCCTGCTACATCGCCGGCACCGAGTAGATCCGCCGCGTGCCATCGCGGTCGGAAGTGAAGAGCACTTCCTGCTGGTCGGGCGTGGGCACGGGATGCGGGTGATTGTCCTGCGTGTGCCAGGAGGTGTTGCTCTCGCAGAGCGGCACGACCTCCATCGTCCCGTTGTCCCAGTCCAGATTGAGCCGGGAGATGAGGTTGCCCTTGCGCTGGGCGAGGCCCTTTTCGTTGGCGATGGCATCGGTGATGACAAAGTCGCCGGCGCGGCTGGGGATGAAGTGGCCGTAGAACGACGGCCGGTCGCGCGGGATGGAAATTTCCTGCAGCGGCTGCCCGGGGTCCACCGGCGCGCGGCCGACGAACTGCTCGGGGTGGCCGGGCGCATCCCAGCGCACGCCGTGGTAGATGACGGCCTCGCCGTTTTCCTGCCACACCTCGTGCGCCACGTCGTCGAGCCCGAGGTCGGGCGACGTGCGGAAACGGATCGGCCGGCCGGGTCGGCGCACCTGCACACGCTCCCCGCCGTCGGCCTTCATCCAGATGCGCTCGGTGCCGAGCGGCCAGGTCCACTCGTGGTTGTAGAGCACGAGGTCGCGGCGCCGCGGGTGATACTGCACATGCGTCACCCAAGCCGGGTCCTCCCAGCGCACCGTGAGTTTGCCGGTGGCGACCTCCACCTCGGCAAGCTGCGTGGTGAGGCCGTATCTGGCGTAGTTCTCCGACATCTCGCGGTTCTGCGTGCGCTTCTCCCCAAACGCCAGGATGCGGCTGTCCATCAGGCTGAGCAGCACGCGGGTGCGGGAGGGATCGAGGTGCGTATAGCCCACGCAGCGCTCCGGCGGGATTTCCAGCAGCGTCCGCCGCCGGCCATCGCGGAGGTTCACGCAGTCGAGGAGACCCCAGCCGTCCTCCCGGCCCCACACAAAATACAGGTCGCCCGACACGGGATCGAGGCAGGGGCTGGACTTGTTGAGCCCGTGCTTCGCCACGGTGCCGTTGTAGAGATAATCCTCCGCGGGATTGGCGGAGCGCGGCCGGGCAAAATACGGATACGCCTGCATCGCGGGGCCGGGGAACACCGCGAGCGGTTCCATGCGGCCGGTGGCGCGGTCGATCCGGGCGAGGCTCGCACCCTCAGGGTGCGTGGAATACGCGTTGGTGATCGCGGCCAGCAGCGCGGCATCCCGCGTCACGCTGTAGGTCGTGAAGTAGAGCAACTGGCAGTTGGGGCCGGCGGGCGATTCCGGGCGCGGGGTGTGCATGGGAAGCAATTTGCCGCGTTGCACCTTGGCGCGGCCCCGCCATCCTGCGAGCCGAAATGCGCCGGATTTTCAGTCTCGTCGCCGCGCTCTGGCTGGCCGTCGCGCTGCCCGCGCAGGAGGTGCAGTCGCACGGCCTCGTTTTCGAGCGCTGGGTGTGCGACACCTTCTTCGACGGCTACCGGCCGTCGCGCTACACGCAGAAATGGGACATCCCGGCGGAGGTAAACACGCGCCACGGCGGACTGCCGGTGAACCCCAAGGCCGTGAAGCACGGCTCGCCCGTCGGCCTCGGCGACGCGCTGCAACAGTTCGACATCAACGAACCCTTCCTCCTCGTCCTCGGCTTCTGGCGGCAGGAGGACGGAGCAAAACGTTTCGTGAACATCACCGCCATCACCGTCACCCCGGAGCAGTGGCGAAAACTCTGGGGGCCGGTGACACGCGCCGACCTCGAAAAGCTCGATGCGGTGATCAAAGACCGCTCGCTCGACTACCGCGAAGCACGCCGCCGCGCGCAGGCGATGAAAAATGCCCCGCCCTTCACGCAAAGCCTCATCGTCCTCAACCCGAAGATCGACTCCAAGACCCAGCGCCGGCTCCAGTGCAGCCTGCGGTTCAAGGACGTCTTCGCCCATCTCGCGCCCGACGCCGATCCCGGCGTGCAGGCCGAGCCCATGCTGTGGGGCGTGTCTTTCGGCGAAACTGTGGCCTCCGGCCCCCGCACGTTCGGTGGACGGTGAATCGCGGCTTCGCTGGCACAGGCGGTGCTCAGTGTTCCAACCCATCCCGCCATGATTCGCCCCGCCACTCCCGCCGATGCCGGTCCGCTCGCCGCCATCTACAACCACTACATCACGGACACAGTCGTCACCTTTGAGGAGACTCCGGTGACGCCGGCGGAAATGGCGCGGCGGCTGGACCTGACGATCGCCGCCGGTTTTCCGTGGCTGGCGTGGGAAGAGTCCGGCCAGGTGCTGGGCTACGCCTACGCCGGTCCTTGGAAAACCCGCAGTGCCTACCGCTTCGCCGCCGAGTCCACCGTCTATCTCGAGCCGTCGGCCACGGGGCGGGGTCTCGGCACGCAGCTTTACACGGCGCTGCTCGCCCGCCTCGCATCCATGGGCCTGCACACGGTCATCGGCGGCATCGCCCTGCCCAACGCCGCCAGCGTGGCGCTGCACGAACGTCTGGGCTTTCGCCCGGCCGCGCATTTTCACGAGGTGGGCTGGAAATTCGGCCGGTGGATCGATGTCGGCTATTGGGAGCTGAAACTGCCCGCGCCGCACTCCAGCCCAACCGCCGGCGCGTAGATTGAAAGATTGTCCGGCACGGAGGTTTGCCCCACCTTGCCGGCATGAAACGGTGCGTCCTGCTTTGCCTGCTCACCCTCTGGCCGTTCGGGTTGGCCGCCGCGCCAGACTCCGCCCCGGTCGCCGGGATCGAGGCGGTGGCGTGGCTCGCCGGACACTGGCGCGGCCCCGGGGCCGGCGGCGAGGCGGAGGAAATCTGGGGACCGCCCCGGGATGGCGCGATGGTGGGCGTCTTCCGGCAGGACGGACCGGAAGGGCCGGTGTTCTATGAAATTCTCCTGATCCGCGAGGAGGGAGATTCGCTGATGCTGCGCCTCAAGCACTTTCATGCCGACCTGCGCGGCTGGGAGGAAAAGGACGAACGCCTGGAGTGGCCGCTCACTTTTCTGGGCGAGCGCGAAGCGGTGTTTGGTCCGGCGCGTTTTCACTCCCCCGACCCCGCGCGCCTGCAGATCACCGTGACGATGCGCCGGCGGGATGGCTCCCGCGGCGAACTCAAGTTCGACCTGTCCCGGGTGCCGGCTGTTGAGTGAGCGCGGCGCCAAGCGGCGTCCGATCCCATCAGGCTACGTCCGGCAATTTCCGCTCCCGCGCCACGAGCCACAGCGGCTCGCCTTCCTCGGCGAGCACCGGGCTGATGCGGATGTCGGCCCGGTAAGCGGTGCCGTCCTTGTGGTAATTGACGAGGGTCTCGCGGCAGGGCCGGCGCTCGCGCAGCGCGGCGCGGATGCGGGCGACCGCCGCAGGATCCGTGTCCGGCCCTTGCAGCAACGAACCGGGCTTGCGGCCCTTCAGCTCGGCGAGTTCATAGCCGCACATCGCCGTAAACTCGGCATTCACCCACTCCACCAAGCCGGCCGGGGTGGTCACGACGAGACAGTCTTTCTCCGCCCGCGGCGAACTTCCGGCCGCGGTCAGGATGCGCTGCTTGAGCTGCGCGGACGGCTTCGCGGCACCGACACCCTTGGCCAAGGTCACCGCCGCCACCACCTGCTGCATCTGCGCCACCGCGGCCCGCAGCCCGTCGTGAAATTCCAAAACGACCTCCAAGCTCTCGCGTTCCGGGGCCGTCATGGCTCCGGATACGTAAAGGGCCGCTTGGTCTTGAAGGATTTCGCTGCGCATGGAAGGTGAATAAGGAATGGCAATGCGGTCTCGTAAAGCCGTTTGACGTCTTGGCCCGCATATCCTGTTACGCGCCGGCCGGCCGGCCGGTTGCAGGGTTTCTGGGCTTGCACTTGCCCTCCTCGGAGCCACGCCCACGCTCGCCGCATATCCCTCCCTGCCCGTGATTTGCTCGCCGCCCGCCACGGCCCGGACTTTCTGCGCCAGCACCTCCTGCCGACCCCCGTCCGGCGCCTTTTCAGCGCGCGGTAGGCCGCCCTCAGGGCGCGGCCCGAGTTTCAGCTCGCACGGCCACCCACCACACCCACGCGATGAAGACCGCCTGAAACGGCAACCGCAGCCAGAGGGTGAGCGGGGAGACGTCGAGCCCGGGCATCTCGCCCTGCAGCGCCACATGCACGTTGGCCGGAAAAATCGCGACCAGCAGGGCAATCAGCCCCCAGCCCGCGAGCCGCCGCGTGCCGGCCCACAGCAGCCCGAGGCCGCCGGCAATCTCCGCCGCGCCGCTGAGGTAGTTGAGTGCCTCAGGCCACGGCAGCCAGGGCGGCATCATCCCGAGGTAGATCCCGGGATTCAGGAAATGATTCGCTCCCGCGACCGTGAAAAAGATGGCCGCCAGCCAGCGGGCGATGAGCACCGCGCGGCTCATGCCACCTGGGTCTTTGCCGCACCACCACCGAAGAGTTCGCGCACGACACTCCAGGCCTTGCGCAATCCGGCCGGTTGCACTCCCGTCCAGCCGTAGGCTTTCACCAGTTCGTCCTCATGGCCGCGGTAACGCGGCGGCAGGATGAAATACGTTTCTTCCTTCCCGGTGATGACGGTGGAGAAAAACAACCCTTTGCCGACCGACAGATTGTCACCCGCAACCTTCACCGTGCGTTCCGGCAGCACCAGCCAGGGCCGGTAGGCGAAGACCAGCCCGTCGTCGGTCTGCCGCAAACGCCCGTAGGTGCGCACCGGCGTCTCGGGCAGGTTGCCGCCGGCAAAGACCTTGTTCTCGTCGGGCCGCACCCGGTAGCGCGCCCGTCGCAGCGTGAAAAAATCCCAGCTGAAAATGCCGCCGTAAACCGTGAGCCGGAAGGCCCAGCCCGCCACGAAATAGGCGATGATGATGATGACCACCGACAGCGCCGCGCTGATCCAGGGGTTCATCGTCGCCGTGAGGGTCAACAGACCGAGCAGCGCGGTCCGGGCGCCCTTGAGCGCCGCATCAATCGCGCCCCAGGGACTGAGGAGAATGAGCACGTTGATCGCATGCGAAGCCATCCAGACGATCGCAAAGACCGCGATGCCGAAGGGCACGGTCAGCAGGTTCAGCAGCCAGGAAAAGTCGATCGCCCCGAGATGAATCATCGCCAGCCCAGTGGGTGCGGCGGGGTCCGCGGTCTCCACGCCCGCCACCAACATCTTGCTGAAGGCGTCCATCGTAAACGGGATGATGGCGCCTGCGGCCACCAGCCCGGTGGCCTTGTTTTCCACCGTCTCCAGCACGTCGAGCGGTTTCTTCCAGCCCGGCGGCAACACGGCTCCGAGGGAATCCTTCGCCGCCACCGCGCCCACGAGCGCCAGCGCCGGCAGCCAGAAACTCATCTGCGCATACCACGGCAGGGCGGCCCGCGCCGCGTCGTCCTTGGCCGTGAACCACTGGTAGGCCCCGTAGCCGCCCGCGCCGAGCAACGGCGAGATGGCCATGCCCGTGACAGCCGTGATGGTTGCCGCCAGCTCCGCTCCCGGCGCCTTGCTTTTGGCGGGGGCCGGCGCGGAGGCCGCCCACAGGGGCGTCACAATCACGGCAATCATCAGCACAACCAGGATCAGCGGGGCAAAGCGTTTCATGGGACGGGTGTTTGCCGCCATGCTGCCCCAGCCGGCCACGCTGACAACAGGAATTCCGCCGCCCGCCCGCTGCCGAAAGTGTAACCCAATGGGTTACACTTTCGGCAGCGGCTTTACTTGGGATCAAGCGGCAGCGGGCGGGTCAGAGCCGCTCGCGCTCGAGGTTGAGCCAAGCCAGCTCGCGCGGAGTCAGCTCGACCTTGAGGCAGTCGAGCGAGCTCACCGTCTCGTGGATGAAGCGCGGGCCGATGAGGGCAAAGGTTGGGAACGGCTGGTGCAGCACATAGGCCGCGGCGATGGCGATGGGGGTGACACCCTTCTTCGCCGCCAGCGCGACGGCCCGCTCGCGACGGGCGAAGTTGTCGTCGCTATACCAGCAACGCACGAGCTGTTCGTCGTCGCGCTTGTCCGGCCCGGCGCGGTCGGTGAAGAAGCCGCGCGCCTGGCTCGACCAGGCCAGCAGCGGAAACTGGTGTTTCTTCAGCCAACGCCGCGAATCCGGGTCGGATGCGGCGATGCAACCGCCCCACACGGGGTTCACCATGCGGGCGAGGCTGAAGTTGTTGCTCACCACGCCGAAGCCCTGGAGGCCTTTGCGCGCCGCGTAACGGTTGGCCGCGGCGATGCGCGGCAGCGACCAGTTGGAGCCGCCGAAGACGCGGATGCGCCCGGCCCGCACCTGCTCGTTCAGCACGTCCACAAACTCCCCCACCGGCACGTCGGGATTGTCGCGGTGCATCACGTAGAGATCGGCGTAACCGGTCTGCAGCCGGTTGAGCGAGATGTCGAACTCCCGGACCAGATCGTCCGGATTGCAAAAGGGCGTATGCGCACCCTTCACAATCAGGCTCACTTCCTCGCGCAGCCCGCGATGTTTAACCCAGTGGCCGAGCAGCTTCTCCTGCAACCCGCCGCCGTAGATATGAGCCGTGTCGAAGGTCAGGCCGCCGCGTTCATAATAGTCGTCCCAGACGGCCGCACCGTGCGCCATCGTCTCCTGGTTGTCGCAGCCCATGATCAGGCGCGAAACGGGCTTGTCCAAACCGGCGATGGCGGCGGAGGGGATCAACGGGCCCGGTCGGCGGCGCAGAGGGCGGCGCGCGTGGGTGTGGCGGAAGTTCTCCGGTTTCTCCTGCTCGTAAACGAGGCCGACCGCCGCGCGCCACGCATCCAGCGCGGCCATGTTGCCCAGCGTGTCGGCCACGCTCATCGCCTCGGTTTCGCGCCGGCCCGCGGCCAGCGCCCGGGCGACCGCATCGGCCTCGAGCCCGTAGAGGGCGGCGGGGGTGACGATCGCGATCTCCTCCACCTTGCCGTCCTTATGCAGGAAGAGCTTCGCGGCCTCGCCGTCACTCGGAGGAATCCACGGCGAAGGCACGTGCAGCATGCCCGCCGTGCCGTAGAGGCGGGCGGAGTTGTCCTGCCCGACACCGACGCTCGTCGCCACCTGCGCAACGAGGCCGTTGGCGAACTTCAACGTCGCAGCCGCCACGACGTCCACGCCCGTCTCCGGATGCAATTGTCCGGCGCCCGTAACCGCCACCGGATCCAAGAACGGCCGGCCGCTCATGGCACCGGCAATCAGCCGGGCCAGCGACACCGGGTAGCAGCCCACGTCGAGTATGCCGCCGCCGCCGGCCGCGTTGGCCCACAGCCGCGAGGCGGCGTTGAAGGGCGCGTTGAAGCCGAACGACGCCTGCACGAGCTTTACCTCGCCCAACGCCCCGCTGCGCACGAGTTCCACGATCTTCGCCGTCTGCGGGTGGCAGCGATACATGAACGCCTCCATCAGCAGCACGCCGTGTTCGCGGGCCGCTTCCGCCATGACCATCGCCTCCGCGCGGTTCAGGCCGATCGGTTTCTCGCACAGGATGTGCTTGCCGGCCTCCGCGGCCTTCACCGCCCACTCCACGTGCTGCGGATGCGGCACGGCGATGTAAACCGCCTGCACCTCCGGATCGGCCAGCAGCGCCTCGTAGGAACCGTGCGCCCGCGGCACCCCGAACTCCTTGGCAAACCGCTCCGCGCTGGCCGGAGTGCGGCTCCCCACGGCGACGAGCCGGCTGTGTTGCGACCGGGCGACGCCCTGCGCAAAAATTCCCGCGATCCGGCCGGTGGCCAGTATTCCCCAACCAAAAGGTGTGGTCATAAGAAAGTCCGGCGATACGTGGGGATTTTTCTCCCGGATGCAACCACGCGCAGGATTGCACCCGCGCCGCCGCCGCCAACACTGCCGGCATGCCCACCAAGGCCGAGCTCCAGCGCCTCCGTTCGCTGCGCGACAAAAAACACCGCGAAGCGGCGGGACTGTTCGTGGTCGAGGGGGAAAAGGTCGTGGGCGAATTGCTGGCGGCGGGATTTGTCTTCGAGGAAATCCACGCCACCGCAGACTGGCCGGGCCAAGCCACCCACCGGCTGACCCCGGAGGAAATGACCAAGGCGAGCCACTTCCCGACTCCGTCCGGCGTGCTGGCCGTCGGCCGGATCCACCGCCGGCCGCTGCCGGCCGCCGGCCTTACCCGCGGGCTCACCCTCCTCCTCGACGGCGTGCAGGATCCCGGAAATGTCGGCACGCTCCTGCGTATCGCCGACTGGTTCGGCCTCGACCGGGTGGTGCTCTCACCCGACTGCGCCGACCTGTTTTCCCAGAAGGTGATCAACGCCAGCATGGGCTCCTTCGCGCGTGTGGCCGTGCACACCGCCGACCCCGCCGCCGCCCTCGCCGGCCTGCCCGCCACCACGCCGGTGCTGGGCTGCGACCTCAACGGGGCCGACGTGCACACGCTGGAGCCACGGCGCGACGCCGTGATCGTCATCGGCAGCGAAGGTCGCGGCCTTTCGGCGGCGACCAGGCCGCTGGTAACCCATTATGTCACCATCCCGCGTTACGGCGGGGCGGAGTCGCTCAATGCTGCTGTCGCCGCGGCCATCGTGTGCGACAACCTGCGGCGCGTCACTGTGTGACGGCCGGACCCTTGTCGAGGACGGCGAGCGTCTCGTAGTAACGCGCCTCGGTGAGGTGCTGGCTGGCCTCGCGCTCCAGCCGGTTGGCCAGCCGCGCGGGGTCCACGCCCTCAAGACGGTCCAGCGTGGCGAGCCCGGCGAGAGCGGGCACCTGACGGCGTATGCTGTCGAGGGCGTTGCGGGCGTCCCGGGTGAGGTCGGTGCGCAGCGCATCCGCAAAGGCAGGCGCAAAGGTGGTCAAAAACGGTTCCACCCCGCCCTCCCGGCTCACCAGCCGGTGGGCCAGGCGCTGCCAGAGGGTGGAGGTCTCGGCCCCGAAAGCCCGCAGAATGGCGGACCGGCCCATCCAGCCGTCGCGGCGCGGCAGGTGCGGCCGCAGGTGATCGGGCACCTCGACCCCCTCGACGGACGGCAGCCAGCCGCTTGCCTCCACGAAGATCTGATTGCCCGGCACGCTCGTCATGAAGCGCATGAAATCGATCGCCGCCTCCCGGTGCGGGCTGGCATTGTTGAGGAAAAACGGCGCGGCGGTGCCCACCTGCCCCTCCGACTGCGGCAGCCATATGTGCGCCCCCACGGCCGGGTGGCTGCGGTCGGGCAGCGGAAACTCCGCCACGGCCAGATCGAAGGGCGAGAGCTTCTGCAGGCTCGTGGCGTCCCAGGTGCCGGTATAGATCGCCACCGCCTCGCCGCGCATGAACTCCTGCATCGCCGCATCGCGCTCCAGCTGCTGGAAACCCGGCCGCGTGAGCAGCGCGATCTCGCGCAGCAGCGCAAAGCCCGACTCCAGCTCGGGTTGCCGGTAGTCCCAGCCGCCGCGCAGGTAATCGAGGGCAAAATCCCGCGTCACCGCGCCGTGCTCCCGAAACCGGTCGCGGGCATGGTTGAGCGACAGCGCCGTGCGGGCGAGCAGAACCTCCATCGTCACGTTGGTGTTGAAGTTGCTGCCGGCAAACAGCGCGAGCGCGGCGCCCCGCGGACTCGTGCGGCCTTGCAGGGCGGCGCCGAGCGCCTGCAGCTCGGCATACGTGCGCGGCGGCTCCCGCGAGCCGGTGATTTCCTCCAGCAGGTCGGCGTTGTAGAAGAGGCGCATGCTCAGCATGCAGAGCGTCACCGCGTAGTAGTTGTTGAGGTCGCGGATGTAACCCTCGTTGGTGTTGAGGCCGTCGAGAAAAGTGTCGCGCCACCGCACATGTTCCTGCGGCGTGCCGCGGTTGTAGGGATTGGGCTGCTCGACGTAGTCGGTGATCGGCGCGAAGTAACGCGCCGGGATGTCGCGCGACCCGTGCAGCCAGAAACCGAATTCAATGATGTCGGGCGCCGTGCCGCCGGTGAGCTGCGTGCGGAGCCATTGCACATAGACGTTGCCGGGCACGGCCAGCACCTCGACGCGCACGTCGGGATTGCGGGCATTGTAGGCGGCGGCCAGCGCCTCCATCGCCTCGCGCGGGCCCACCTCCACCTGCCAGTGCGCGATGCGGATCACAGGCCGCTTGTCGGTGGACAGCGCCGCGCCGGGCCGGGTGAACACCATCACGACGACCGCGACGTAAGCCGCCAGCGCCAGCCCGAGGGCAACCCAGAGACGACGTTTACGGGGCATGGCCAAAGCGCCCCCGGGCCGGCGCGGGCCGGCCGGCCAATTTTTCCGCGAGCCCCCAGGCCCGCACATCGCGCGGATGCTCCGCGACCAGCCGCGCATAAAAACGGGCCGCCTCCGCGGTGCGGCCAAACTCCCAGGCCAGTTCGGTGAGCTGCACCAGCTGGTCGGCATGGGGTTCGCCCTGCAGCCCGCCGATCGCCTCGGCCGCAAGCAGGTCGGCGAAGGCCGCCGCGGGATCGAGGTCGTAGAAAAGGGTCGCGCGGGCGATCAGCCGGTGCAGGTCGCGCCGCGTAAAGTCCTCGCCGGCCCCGGCCAGGAGGGTGCGCGCGGCGGCGATGCGCGCAGAGGGGTTCGTCGCCGGCAGCACATAGAGCTCCAGCAGGGCGAGTTTCACCCGGGCCAGTTCCGCCCAGGGCCCGCCGCGGGGGTGCGCCATCACCTCACGATACAACCGGGCCGCCCCGGCGTGGTCGGGCCGCTGCCGGTAGAGCTGCCGGCTGCGCGCCATCAGGTAGCGGGCCGCGGCGGCGATCTCGTCTTCGCCGGCGGCGATCAGGCGAAGCAAACGGTTCTCGGCCTCGTCGAGCCGCGCCTCGGTCAGCGGCTGGAGGTCGAGCAGGATCACCGCGTGGCAGAAATCGCGCTCGCGTTGCGTGGCGGCCTCCGGCGTGGGCGGGAGCGCCTCCAGCGCCCACATCGCCTCCTTGGCAAAGAAGGCCGTCACCTGCCGCCACACCGCCGCCAGGTCCTCCTCCGCCCGGAGCGGAATGCAGCAAGCAGCCGCAAGGAGCAGACGGCAGAGCCAGCGACGGGGTTCACACAGGGGCATCCCGGTCAGCGTGCGGCCGCCCGCCGGCGCGACAAGGCAAAGTTACGTCACCAAAAAAATCCGGCCGGAAAACACGTGCAGTTCCGTCGCATCCGGAATCCTTCAACGCTTCACATCGCCCCAGGCTTTTTCGCGCAGGAATCGCGGCGACATCCCGTGCAATTCCCGGCACCAGCGGGAAAAATGAAACGGCGTCTGGAAGCCGCAGCGGTGCGCCACCTCGCCGACGGTGAGGCCGGTTTCGCGCAGTAGTTGCGCGCCGCGGCGCGTGCGCGTTTCCCACACGTAGCGGATCGGCGTGGTGCCGAGGTGGCGTTTGAAAAGCTTCACGAGCTGCGCCGGCGACACGCCGGCCGCGCGCGCCAGCGCCGGCAGGTCCACCGCGCCGTGGCCTTCCTGGCCGAGCCACGCCAGTGCGCGCCGCAGGGCGTCGGGCTCATCGGTCGCGCGTCGCTCCTGCCGCGTGTCGGTGAAGAGGTAGGCCTGCAGACATGCCAAGCCGACCGCGTCGATGAGCCCGTCGCCCTGCGCGCCGCCGGTCAAGGGCATGGCGAGGCCGACTTCCAGCAACTGCTCCAGCCGGCGCGAAACCGGTAGCACCGGTGCGGCGCGGCGGCAGGCCTCCGCGAGCTCCGCCGGCACCAGCGACGGATGCACCGAGCACCATGTGTGGTGGCTTTTATGGATCGGCCGAGAAGGTGAACATCTCCCGTCGGCCGGGCAGGAACAATCCCACCTCGCCCGGTTGCAGCCGGCGCTCCTGGCCCTCCACGTCCGCCGTCACCCCGCCCTCCACCAGCACGACCAACTGATATTCCTGTTGCACCCGCGGGCCGCAGGTGCCGCCCGGCGCATAAACCACATCGCCGAACATCACCCGGGGCGAATTCGCCGCCCGTATTCTTATGGGCATGTTTTTAAGCAGACTATGGCTGGCGCGCGGCATGTTTGTATGTTATTGGATATGGAATTCATGAGTTCCGCAACCCTCGAAACCCCGCCCCGCAACCTCGTCGTCGCCACGCCCGGCTTCGCCGGCACCCGCCGCAACCAGTTTCCGGCCGTCCGCCCGCCGGGATATTTTTCCCCCGACGCCGATCCCGCGGCAGTGAAGGCTTTTTTCGAAACCAACGGCTATCTCGTGCTCGAGAACGCTTTCACGCCCGCCGAGATCGGGGAGCTCAAGCAGGAGGCGACCGGCATTTGCCGGGGTGACCGCGGCGAGTTGCCCGACCACCCGAAAGCCGATCCCGCCGAGCCGGACGATTCCGTCCTGCAGCGTTTCCTCTGCATCCATTTTCCGCACAAGCTCTCGGACGTGATGGTGCAGGCCATCCACAACCGCCCGACCGTGCAGGCGCTGAGCACCGTCATCGGGCCCAACGTGAAGTGCATGCAGTCGATGCTCTTCATCAAGTCATCCGGCAAGCCCGGCCAGGCCTGGCACCAGGACGAGGACTACATCCCCACGCGCGACCGCTCGCTCACCGGCGCCTGGATCGCGATTGACCGCGCCACGCAGGAGAACGGCTGCCTGTGGGTGCTGCCCGGCTCGCACCGGCACGGGATCATCTGGGAACAGCACTGGCATGGCGACCGCCGCTTCGACTGCGCCGAGGAGTCGGTGAACTTTCCCTATCGCGACGACGAGGCCGTCCCGGTCGAGGTCGAGGCCGGTTCGGTCGTCCTCTTCAACGGCTACCTGCTGCACCGCTCGCTGCCCAACCGGGCACCCGCCGGCACCTACCGCCGCGCGCTGGTCAACCACTACATGAGCTGCGAGTCGCGCCTGCCCTGGGGCAAGACCCCGGAAGGCGACCACAACGCCCGCTACAATTACCGCGACGTGATCATCGTCGCCGGCCGTGATCCCTACGCCTACCTCGGTTACACCGACATCCAGAAACCCAGCGTCCGCCCCAGCGGCGAAGGCGGCTGCGACAGGTGGGGCGGCGGCGGCAAAAAATACAAGGACGAGGCCAAGACCGCCCCGGCCGCGTGATTGTTCACACCAGTCCGCAGTTGCACGCAGATTCAAGACCGGACTGATAGCAGAACATGGACCAGCCCACTCCCGCCCAGCAGCGCGCCTTTTTTGAAACCTTCGGCTTCCTCAAGCTCCCCGGCCTGGTGAAGCCCGAACTGGACCGGATCATCGCCGAGTTCGAGGCGGTGTTTCCCCAGCTCGGCCTCAAGCACGACGGCACGAAGCGCACGATGATCGTGCAGTTCGTGGAGCACCGGCCCGGCCTGCGCGCCTTGCTCGACCATCCGGGCATCCGGGCCGCCCTCGCCAACCTGATCGGCCCCGACTTCAACTACATGGGCAGCGACGGCAACTACTACACCGGCGAGACCACCTGGCACCGCGACTCCCTCTTCCCGAGCAGCAGCTACATCAAAATGGCGTTTTACCTCGATCCCGTGACACGCGACACCGGCTGCCTGCGCGTCATCCCGGGCTCGCACAGCGACGCCGGCATGACCCAGTGGGTGGACGACACCCTGCGCGACGCCGAAAACCAATGGGGCCGCCACCAGCGCGACCTGCCCGCCCAGGCCCTCGAGAGCGAGCCGGGCGACGTGCTCATCTTCAACCACCGCCTCCTGCACGCCTCGTTTGGCGGCGGCAAGGCCCGCCGGATGTTCACCATGAACCTCGGCCGCCGCGCCCGCACGATGCAGGAAATCGACGACCTCATCAGCTACGGCGACACGCATTTCTACGGCTTCGGCCTGCGCACGCCGTATCAACCCGCGATGCTGGAGGATGGTCCGGCCTCACGACGCGTGCACCTCACGCAGTTGCCGCAGTTCTGGGACGCCAGCGTCGCCCGTCACAAGGCCCGCACCGGCAACGCCTGACCCGGGTTTAGCACACACAAAAAGACTGCATCGGGCCCGCCGGTTCGCACAGTCTTCCGGCCGCACCCATGAATGCTTTCAACGGTCTCGGCCTCCACCTCGGCAACCTCAGTCGTCTCTCGTCCGCGCGCACCCGCTCCATCAGCGCCGAGAACTTCAACGGCGCGAAAGGCGCCGGCGGCATGGCCACCGAGGGCACCGGCGCCGTGTGCGCCCGCGACCTCGGCCGCGGCTGGAAGATCTCCCCCTCCGTCCGCATCAAGGCCGGCGAGACTTTCACCGTCGCCGACATCCGCGAAAGCGGCGCCATCCAGCAGATCTGGATGACACCCACCGGCCCGTGGCGCTTCAGCATCCTGCGCATCTATTGGGACGATCAGGAAAACCCTTCCGTCGAATGCCCGGTGGGCGATTTCTTCGGCATGCCCTGGGGCAGCTATGCCCCGCTCGTCTCGCTGCCTGTCTGCGTCAACCCCGGCAGCGCCTTCAACTGCTACTGGGAAATGCCCTTCCGCAAATCCTGCCGCATCACGATGACCAACATCGGCGCGGAAGACATGACGCTCTACTACCAGGTCAACTACACGCTGACCGACGTGCCGGCCGACTGCGCCTACTTCCACGCCCAGTTCCGCCGCACCAACCCCCTGCCCTACAAGACCGACTACACCCTCATCGACGGCGTGCGCGGCCGCGGCCACTACGTCGGCACGGTCATGGGCTGGGGCGTCAACAACTCCAACTGGTGGGGCGAAGGCGAGATCAAGTTCTACTTCGACGGCGACAAGGACTGGCCGACCATCTGCGGCACCGGCACCGAGGACTACTTCTGCGGCTCCTACAATTTCGAGAACAAGGAGACGAAGCAGTATCAGGAATTCTGCACCCCGCACGTCGGTCTGCACCAGGTGCTGCGGCCCGACGGCGTTTACCGCTCGCAGACCCGCTTCGCGATGTATCGCTGGCATGTGATGGACCCGGTGCGCTTCGAGCAGGAGCTGCGCGTCACCATCCAGGCGCTCGGCTGGCGGAGCGGCGGCCGCTACCTGCCGCTGCAGGACGACCTGTGCTCCACCGCCTTCTGGTATCAAACCCTGCCCACCGCCCCCTTCCCCGCTCTGCCGGACAAGGATCACCT
This sequence comes from Opitutaceae bacterium, assembly GCA_026125215.1. Lineage (GTDB taxonomy): Bacteria > Verrucomicrobiota > Verrucomicrobiia > Opitutales > Opitutaceae > UBA2377. Next base: position 63,979 of record JAHCLN010000002.1, on the reverse strand, counting down.
CGAGGTCATCTGAATCCTCCCCGCAGATTTCACGGATGGACGCGGATAAGATCGGTTTGGTTATCCGCGATTATCCGCGCCATTTGCGGAAAAGTTGGTTTGGATAATGCCCATGAAATTCGTCATCGCCGTGGATTGTGAAGGACCGGCCGGCGTCGTCGGCGCCGCGGGCGGCACGCTCAACGATGCGCCCGCCCAGTATGAGTTCGCGCGCCGGCAGGCCACGGCCGAGGCCAGCGCCGCCGCCCGCGGACTCTTCAACGCCGGCGCCACGCAGGTCATCGTGTGGGACAACCACGGCCGCGGCGTGAACCTCGTTTACGAGGAACTCGACGAACGGTGCGACATCTTCCACGGCGTGCATGCGCAGCGTCTGGCGATGCTCGACGCCACCTTCGCGGGGCTGCTCTTCATCGGCTACCACGCGCGCGACAACACCGTCGCCGCGCCGCTGGCGCACACCTTCAGCAGCGCCACCTACCAGTGGATCAGGCTCAACGGCCGCGAGGTCGGCGAGCTGGCCATTGATGCCGCGGTGGCCGGCGCCCTCGGCGTGCCGGCGCTGTTCGTCGCGAGCGACGACAAATGCGTGGCCGAGGCCCGCGAATTCTTCCCCGGCATCACCACCGTCACGACCAAGGTCGGCTACAGTTGGAACGCCGCGCTCAGCAAGCACCCCCGCCGCGTGCTCAAGGAAATCGAGGCCTCCGCGCAGCAGGCCGCGCTCAACCGCGCGCAGGTAAAGCCCTTCACCCTGCCCGGCCCGCTTGAGGTCGAGATCCGCCACAAGCGCATCGACACCGCCGATCAGGCCTGCCTCCCGGTGCACGGCTGGACGCGCGTGGACGCCTACACGGTGAAGCGCACGATCCAAAAGGTCACCGACTTCTTCTAACTGTGTGGCGGTTTATAAATGTCATGGCCACCGGACTGGTAGGGCCTGACCTCCGGGCAGGCCGCGGTCCGCTCGGAGAGCGGACCCTACCGGCGCTACCGCGCCGCAGTGCGACGGCCACAGTTTGATTTATCCGGCTCTAATTGGCAGCCGAGGCGCGGAGAAATCACGTCTTGCTTGGGCTCTGGGCCTCTGCGTCTCCGTGGCTAAAGCACAAGCACCCGGCCGTCCGCCGCCCCCAACACCGGCTTCCGACCCGTCCCACGATGATTGCCCGGTCGCGGCACGGCCGTGACCGCACTGCCCAAATTCATCCTGCTCCGCACTTCGCCGGCAGCCGAAAGACTCGCTATCACCCCGTCGGGCATCACCGCTTGCAGACCGCTGCCCGGAGTCCACCAAAGCAGCGAGGCCGAGCCGCCGAGCCAAGCCGTCCACTCCCGCCGACCGCCCGCAGCCTCGAAGCCGGCGACATACCCGGCCTCCGACGCTGTAAAAATCCTGCCGCTCGGTGCATCTGCCGCCAACGCCGTCGCGCCCGCCGCCAAATCCGCATCCCAGCAAATTCGTCCGGTGGCATCGTAAGCGATCAGTTGTCGGCAATTCGTGTCCACCGCGGCAAACGTCATGGTTTCTCCACCCATTTCCATCCGGTGCAGATCGCGCAGACCCGCAGGCAGCGACCAGCAGGTGAGATCGGCGCGGCTGAAATGGCCGCGCAACCGGCCGTCGCCACCCAGCAGGATGAGCCGGCCAAAAATCGAGGGCCGTGCCGTGCCGCCCAGCAGGACAAACGCGCCTTCATGCCGCGCCGGCCACATCGCGGTAAACACCCCCCACTCGACCGCGTGCTTCCACCTCAACCGGCCGGCCCGGTCGAAGGCATAGACCCGCCGGTCCGCATTGCCGACCAAGATCTCCTCCACGCCATCGTCATCCAAGTCCGCCACGGCGATTTCCAATATCCGGCTGCGACCTTCACTCCAATAAGCCCACGGCAGCGTCACCCATGGCAGCTCCACCGTCCAAATCGGTTCACCCCTCGGACCGATGTAAACGAGCGCTCCCTGATCCCCGCCCGTCAGCACGCCATCGTGAAAAAATTCCAACGCACGAATGGCACCCGCCAGCCGTGTCCGCCAACGCTCGCGCCCTGCGTAATCAAACGCCGCCACCCAGCCATCGGCAGAACCGGCCACCCAGCCATTGCTGGCGTCGCCCGCCACCGCCGTGACCGGCTGATCCGAAACCCGGCGCTGCCAGCCCGCGAATGGGATGCCCGATCCTGATGCTGCCAACGGCAGAAGCCGCAGCGGCTTGTTCGCCACCGGGGTTTCGTCGTCCGGAAAAGCGCTGTCAAAACCATCCGCCCGCACCCGCAGACCCTGCGTAGTGAGCGTCACCAGGGTTTCGCCGATGCGCCAACCGTCGTCTCGTTTTTCCAAACGCAGCCCGGCTCCCGCCGCTTCGTCGCACCACAGCAAAGCCGCAAACGAAAAAGTATCGCCCGGCTCCGCCGCCAACCTGATTCGCTCCGTCGGCTCGCCGCCGCACCACTCCCCGCCGAGCGCGGCCACATCGGACGTCACATGCAGCCGCTGCCGGTCTTGCGCCGCAGACGACGTGCAATCGAAACCGTCGCCCCGCAAAACCGCGCACCCCTGCGGACGCCAGAAGCGTTCCACCAGCATCTCGCCGCGGCCTTTGGCCGTCACGCGGTCGATGATCAGCGTCCATGCTCCCCGCCGCCGCAGGATGCAGCGGGTCCAGTCGGCGTCACCCATTCCCTCCAAGGCGCCGGCGCATGCCATGAATCCGCTATTCTCGCCGTGCCAGCACCGCCGGGCATAGCGATGCAGCCGGCCCGAACCGGCGCCGTTCAGCGTGGCCTGCACGCCGTTTTGCGCCCGGATGCAGACGGAATGCTGGTAGCCCGCCGGCGGCGCGAACCACTCCATCCCGCCCTCGCGCAAACGCACCAGACAGTTGGCATCCTGAAAGGCGTGGTGGCCACCGGAGATGCCGTCGAGCAGGAGCTGAAAATCCGCCGCCGTCCAACCCTCGCGGATGGAGATTTTGTCGAACCCTTCCTCCGGCGCAGCGGTAACCGCAAAGACGCCGTCGGGATTGTAAACCGGGGTCTCGATCGTGCGGTGCCAGCACGCATCCAGCGGCGCCACGCTCACCCCGAGCAGATCGTCACGGCGCCGGATCTCCGCTCCCACCGCGAAAGAGCGCAGCACTTCCTCAAAATACGCCGGCCGCCCGGGCTGGAGCGGCACGCTCAGGCGCAGTTGCGCGGCGCGGCGCACGAAGGCCTCGCCATCCGGCTCCAGACTCAGCCACCCGGAGTCACCGGTGGCGGCGGCGCAGTTGGCCAGATAAACCCGCGGCCCTTCCGTGCCGTGCGCCAGCAGCGCGCGCTCCGCCGCGGCGCGGAACGCCGCGGACGCGAGATAATCCTCCCGGCCCGTCGCCAACGCATAGACCAGGGTGTTGTGCAACGACGCCACCCATTGGTGGCCCCAGGAATCCTCCACCGGCTTCGCGCTCCCGAGTTGCGGCGCAAACAGCCGCTCCGCCAATCCCAGCCACTCCGCCGCCTCAGCCAGACCGTGGCGACAGGCGAAATAGCGGCCAACGAAAAACGCATCGAGCGCGGAGCGGGTGTCGTGATTCATCCGCACCGCCACGGTCTGTGCAACCTCGCGGATTTGCGCCGCACCCTCGGGCGAGCGCGCCACGTGGAGGAACATCGCGTCGAACTCGCGCCGGTCTTCGTCCGAGAACAGCGGATGATCCTGCACGAGATCCCAGGCCATGATCAGCTGATACATCCGGCCATGCAGCATCACCGGCGCCTCGGGATTTGGCGCCTGCACGTCGTGGGTCGTGAAATGCCGCAGTTCGCGGCGGAAGAGCCACAGGTAGCGCTCGTCCGCCGTGCGCAGGTAGCCGGTCGCGCAGCGCGCGATCCGCTCCATGTATTCCCAACTGCCCGAAGCCCCGACCCGCTGCCAGACCTCCTCGGTGTCGGCGAGAAACTGCGCCGGCTCCAAATCCTCCGCGCGCGTCCAGCGGCCCGGCCGGACTTCGTTAAAATAACCCGTCACCAAACCTTCGCGGCGGATGCGGGCCGCCAGCCGGTGGCCGGCCTCGCGCACCCCGGCGAGGTCGCTGCCTCCGAGCAGAAGCACATGCGCCCCGGTGCCAAGCGGATCCCGGATCGTGCGCAACGTGAAGCCGCCGGGACCGGGAAACGCAAAGTCGGTGAAATCATAACCGCCGAAATACAACCGGCGCACCAGCGTGCTCTCCATCAGGTTGCCCAGCACGATCACCCCAGCCGTCCCCGTCGGCGCCGCGGCGTCCGCCTCGCAGCAAACCTCCACCGCCGCCCCCAGCCCGCGGAGTTCGGCCGCGATTGGGTCGGCCAGCACCGTATAGTCCGTGGTCGCCGGATGCAGCAACCGGACTCCGGCCGCGAGATCGAGCCGCAAGCGGGGCAACGCCGGCAATTCGCGGGCGCCGTTCATGGTCCGTTCAGCTCCGCACCGCCACGGGATTCGCGCCGCGGTGCGCCACCAGTTCGGCCTCGTGCGGGCAGAGTTCGCCGTGCAGCCGCAGGCCGCCGTGCGAGAGGTTGATGCTCATCGCCACCTCCGCGCCCGCCTCGACCCAGTGCGGCGTGAGCAGCGTGTTCCAGAGCACATCGCCCGGCCGCATCGTGAAGCACTCGGCGTCCGCCTCGGTGATGGCCGCCGGCTTGGTGAAACCTTCCGGCCGGTAGTTCAACCGCACCTCGCGCGGCGCCCACCGGTCGGGATCGCGCAGGCCGCAGAACCGTTTGCTCCCGTAAACCTGCCACGCGAGCACATGCGAAAAATCCATGTGGTAATTCGTCGCGCAGCCGATGCCGCTGATGAAAACAATCGGATAACAGCGTTCCCAGGTGAACCCCGCGGCCCGCAGCGCCGCCTGCCACCGTTCCAGCACCGCAGCGGTGAAACCATGCAGACACCGCCCCGGCGCGTCGAACCGCGCGAGCGAGAAGTGAGCCAGCGCGAAGGGTCGCCGCAACGCCTCCGCCACCGGCTGCGCGCGAAACTCCGCGGCCATGTCGGTGAGGTTCAACCGGTCGCCCTTTGCCCCCGGCGTGATGCGCGCATCGGGATCGGCCCGCAACTCCTCCACCATCCGCGCAAGCGGCGGCAGCTCATAGGCGAAGGGCACGCACTCGCCGGCCATGAGGAAGTTGCTCACGCCGGCCCAACGGCGGTGAAATTCGCTCCACGTGCGAACCGGGGCGGATGAATTGTCGGCCATGGGGAAGGCGCGGAGTGCAGCATGGCACCCGTTTGACGCCAAGCCGTAAACCGCAGGTTTGGGATTTGCGCCCGGTCGGGTTCATCCAATCCTGTGGCCATGTCCAATCCCGGTCCCGTCGATCCTTGGGCGCGCCTCCGGGCGGAGTTTTACCTGCCGCCGGACCAAATTTACCTCGATGGCAACTCCCTGGGGTTGCTCTCCCGCCGGGCCGAACAAAAACTCCTGCAGGCCACGGCAGATTGGCGCCGGCTGGGAGTCGACGGGTGGACCGAGGCCAAGCCCGCCTGGCTGGACTGGACCGAACGAGTGGCGGCACAACTTGCACCTCTGCTCGGAGCGGCACCGGATGAAGTCGCCGTGACCGGGCAGACCACCGTCAATCTGCACCAGTTGCTAGCGACCCTTTATGATCCGGCTGCACCGCGCCGCACGATTCTCGCCGATCCGCTCAATTTTGCATCCGACCTCCATGCCCTGCAAAGCCACCTGAGCCTGCGCGGACTCGATCCCGCGATCCACCTGAAACTGGCGCCGACGCGCGACGGGATGACCCTCCGCACCGAGGATCTCGTGGCGGCGATGACCCCGGAGGTGCAGCTCGCGCTTTTTCCCGCCGTGCTCTTCGCCAGCGGCCAGTTGCTGGATTTGGAAAAGCTCACCCGCGCAGCGCATGAGCGGGGCATCCTGATCGGCTTTGATTGCTCGCACAGCATCGGCGCGGTCGCGCACGACTTCGGCCGCATTGCGCCGGATTTTGCCTGCTGGTGCCATTACAAATATCTCAACGCCGGTCCCGGGGCGATCGGCGGCCTGTATCTCAACCGCCGTCACTTTCACCGCCCGCCCGGGCTCGCCGGCTGGTGGGGCGTGCGCGCCGACCGCCGGTTCGCGATGCACGCCGCGCATGAACCGGCCGCAGGCGCCGCCGGTCTGCACATCGGCACACCTTCCATGCTCGCGCTGGCGCCGTTGGCCGGTTCGCTCGAGCTGATCGCCGAGGCCGGCGGCGTTGCCGCACTGCGGGCCCGTTCGCTGGCGCTCACCCACGCGTTGCGCGCGGAAATCGAACGCGAGCTTTCGCCCCACGGTTTCACGGTGGTGACACCGCGCCCGGACTCCGAACACGGCGGCCACCTTGCCCTCGCCCACCCCGACGCCTGGCGCATTTGCCAAGCGCTCAAGGCCGCCGGGGTCGTGCCGGATTTCCGCCCGCCCAACCTGATCCGTCTCGCTCCGGCTCCGCTTTGCAACACCGAGGACGAATGCCGCGAAGCCGTGTTCCGACTGCGGACCATCATGCTCGAACGTCGGCCTGAGTCTTTCCCGCCTTCCGCGCAACCCGCCCCCTGACATGCCGCTCATCGACATCTCCCGACCGTTGCATTCCGCCATGCCGCATTGGCCCGGTGACGCGCCCACCCGCTTGCAGATGAATGCGCGCATCGCCGACGGCCATGCCTGCAACGTGGGCCAGCTCAACCTGAGCTTGCACAACGGAACGCACGCCGACGCGCCGTGGCATTACGATGACCACGGTGCGAAGATCGACGCGGTGAAACTGTCGCACTACCTGGGCGCCTGCCGGGTGATTGATGCCCGCCAGCACAGCATGCTTGCACCGGACCTGCTGTCCGGACTCAGCCCCGGAGACACCACACGGCTCCTGTTTCGCACCGACGCCTGGAGCGACCCCGCGGTCTTCCCGAGCACTTGGCCGCTGCTGACCGGCGAAATGCCGGCCAGACTGGCCGCCTTGGGCGTGCGGCTCATCGGCCTCGACGTGCCTTCCGTGGACCCCTTGCAAAGCCGCGAGCTGCCGATGCACCACGCGCTGGGCCGGGCCGGGATTCTCATCTTGGAAAACCTCGATTTGCGCGCCGCCGAACCCGGCGATTACGAACTCATCGCCCTGCCGCTAAAAGTGAGCGGCGGCGATGCCGCCCCGGTGCGCGCCGTGCTGCGCACGCCGGCCTGAAGCGCCGGCCGGATTAACCGGCCTTCTCCGTCAGCTCATCGTAGGCCACGCTCAGGTTGATGCCGAGGCGGTTGGGCAGCGGCGCGTGAAACTCGGGGAAGCCCGGCAGGTTCTCGAGCGCGACGATCTCGCTCTTCTCCTTCCCGGCGGCGATCTCCTTTTCGACGTGGGCCAGCAGGCCGCCGAGATAATCGCGGAAAACCAGCAGCTCCGCGTGGCCGCCGGTAACGCCGAAGGCCGGGTTGCCGTGACCGAAGATGTAGATCGCGTCGGCCGGATAGGTTTGCACCGTCTCTTCCAGCACGCCGATCCATTTGCGGATGGAAGCCCCGGAAGGACGGTCGATGACGGGATAAAGGCGGTTGAACATCAGGTCGCCCATGTGGACGACGTTGGCGCGCTCGAAATGCACGATCACATCACCGCTCGTGTGCGCCGGACCGTGATATTGCGCGGTGACGATCTCGTCGCCCAACTCGCGCCGCCAAACCTCGGGAAAGGTCTCGTTGGCAAAAACCTGCCGTTCCACCGTGCCGGCGCGCTCCGCCGCGGCCAGTTGGAGCCGCGGCACGTTGGCGTGGGCGACGATGGTCTTGGCCACGGGCCGGAAGACGCCGTTGCCGCTCGTGTGGTCGCCGTGGTGGTGCGTGTTGATCACGGCATCCACCATCCGGTCACCGCGGCCGGGCAGGCCGGCCAAACAGGCCGCCGCCGTGTCGGGAAACTGCGTGTCCACCGCCAGGACGGCATGGTTGTTGACCAGCCAGCCGATGGTGCCGCCGCGACCGGTGAAGTAGCCGACCCCGCGGCGCAGGGCATGGAAGGCCGTGACCGGCGGCGCGGCGGGCGCGGGCTGGGCGGCCAACGGGGAACGGCTCAGCAGGCCGGCGGTGACCATCAGGGAGGAACGGAGGAGGAAGTCGCGACGGTTCATGGCCAGCAGGATGCACAATCCCGGGATTTTCGCCAAATTCTTTGTAACCGCCTCCCGCCGGTCCGGTTTACCCCGGCAACACCAGCATGTCCCCCGCCACCCGTGATCGCCGATCTCCTAGAATTCCGTGTTTCCTCCGGCCCGCCCGCGGCTAGGTTCCAGCGCAGCCCCGCCGTGGAAACCGCCACCTCCCAGTCCGACCACGACCTGATGCTCGCCGTCCGCGACGGCGAACTCGACGCGCTCGGCGAGCTCTTTGAACGCCACCATGGCCGCCTGCACGGCTACCTCGCCCGCACCACCGGCGACCGCATCGCCGCCGAAGACATCACCCAGACGGTCTTCCAACGGATGCTGAAATACCGCCATACCTACCGCGACGACGGCAGCTTCACCGCCTGGATGTATCACCTCGCCCGGCGCTGCGCCGCGGATTATTTCCGCAAGAGCCAAAACGGGCCGGCGAACATGGACCCCTCCGATCTGCAGGACCATGCCGACGAGGGCCCGCACGCCGCGGACCACGCCGCCGCCCGGGACGATCACGACCTGCTGCACCGCGCCCTCGGCCGGCTGGCGCAGGAAGACCGCGAAGTGCTCCTCCTCAGCCGTTTTCAGGAACTCTCGTTCGCCGAGATCAGCACCATCCTCGAATGCTCGGTCGGCGCCGCCAAGGTGCGCGCCCACCGCGCCCTGCGCACCCTGCGCGACGTCTATTTCAAAATCCAAAAGGAGAAGACCGCATGAACTGCACCCAAGCCCAGGACCGTTTCGCCGAACTGCTTGACCGGCGGCAGGAAACCGCCGCCAGCGGCGACGTGCGCACCCACCTCGCCGCCTGCCCGGACTGCCAGCGGGAATTTGCCGCGCTCCAGCGCACCCTCTCCGCCCTCGACGCACTGCCCGCCCCGGCGCCCGGCCCCCGGGTGCGCGCCAATTTCTACGCCATGCTCGAGGAGGAAAAGAACTCCGCCGCCAGCGTGCGCCTCGCCGAGCACCGCCGCCGGCGCCTCACCGTCTGGCGCTGGATTCTTTCTCCCGTGGCCGCCTGCGGCCTGCTCGCCCTCGGTTTCCTCGCCGGCCAGCGCACCGCCCCCGTTCCGACCCCCGCCGCGCCGGAAGACGACGCCACCCGCCGGGAGCTCGCCGAGCTGCGCCAGCGCGTGGACACCATGGGCCAGCTTGTCGGCTATTCGCTCCAGCAGCAACGCCCGGGCAGCCAGCGCCTCCAGGGCATTCTCGCCACCCACGCGCTCAACGCTCCCGACCAGCAGGTCATCACGCAGCTCATCAACACGCTCGCGCTTGATCCCAGCACCAACGTCCGGCTCACCGCCCTCGAGGCCCTCTATCCCTACGCCGATCAGGAAGTCGTCCGTGCCGGCGTCCTCGCCTCGCTGGTCCGAGAGTCCAACCCGCTCGTGCAGGTGTCGATGATCGACTTCCTCACCGCCGCGCAGGATCCGGAGGCCGCCGCCACCTTCGAAACCCTCGCCAACGACGAGCAGATCGACCGCGCGGTGCGCGACGCCGCCCGCCGCGCCCTCGTCCAACTTTGACACACAACTGGCCCGCCATCCGCACCCTTAAATATCAACCCGCCATGAAATCATTCCGTTCCACCCTGCTGCTCCTCCCCGCGCTGCTGCTCGGCAGCGCAACCCTCATCGCCCAAAATGGCGACGACACCACGACCACCCACCCATTCAGCGACCCGGCCAAACCTGGCCTCGTGCGTGTCGCCACCGGCACCAGCAACCTGCAAGTGGTCATCACCGGCACCGACACCGACGTCGTCACCGTGACGAGCCCGCTCCGGACCGCCGGCGCCGCCGCGCGCACCGACGGCCTGCGCCTGCTCACGGAATCCGGATCGCTCAGCGTGACCGAGAAGGACAACGTCATCACGGTCGACGCCGGCGCCGAGCCCACCTCGCGCGGCGGCACCCTCACCGTGACCGTGCCGCGCGCCACCGCCATCTCGGTCAAGAACTCGCTCAACGGTTCCATCCGCGTGTCCGGCGTGGAAGGCGACCTCGAGATCAAGAGCCTCAACGGCCGCGTGGTCCTCGAGGATATCGCCGGCGGCGCCCTCGTCGAATCCATGAACGGCGGCATCGAGGCGCGCGTGAGCCGCCTGCAGGAGAACAAGCCCCTTTCCTTCACCTCCATGAACGGCGCCATCGCCCTCTGGGTGCCGGGCGAGGCCAAGGCGAACGTCCGCCTGCGCACGCAGCACGGCGCCATCCTCACCGATTTCGACGAACAGAAACTCGTCACCCGCACCGAGTCGCTCCGCGGCTACCGCTACACCATGGTCTCCGGCGACAATGAGGAGATCCGCGAAACTGTCCGCGAGGCCGTGCGTCTCGGCGTCGAGGCCGCGCGCGAAGCGGCGGAAGCCATGCGCGAAGCGGCCCAGGCCGCGCGCGAGGCGGCGCGCGAAGTCCGCACCGACTCGCCCGCCAACGCCCCGCGCGCGCCGCGGGCGCCGCTGCCCCCGCTCCCACCCATGACCGGCGGCAAGCTCGTCTCCGGCACACTCAACGGCGGCGGCGGCACGGAAATCCACGCCACCGCGATGAACGGCGACATCAAGCTGCGCAAAGCCGACTGATTTCATCTGCTCCGTTTGGTTTCCTGCGCCGCGTGAAATTTTTTTCGCGCGGCGCTTTTCATTGCCGGCGTTTGTTGTTCCACTCGCCGTCATGCCCCTGGACCCCGACCTGCGCATCCGGCTCGACACGTGGCGCGAAGCCGCCGGCCTCGAGGCCCTGTTGCTCACCTCGCCCTTCTCCGTGGACTGGGCCTCCGGCCACGAGGCCCCGATCGAGACCGGACCCAATCCCTTTGCCGGCGGCCCCTCGCTCCTGCTGGTCGAGGCCGGCAGAGTGACGCTGCTGCATCCCGACTGCGAGATGCCGGACCCCGCCGCCCTCGGCTTGGAATGCCTGGCCTACCCGAGCTACGTGCCCGCCGGCCCACTTGAACCGCACCGGCACTGGCTCGAAACCGCCCGCCGGCTGCTCGCCGGCCGCAATCCCGCCCGGCTTGGCATCGAGGCCGCGGGCCTGCCCGCCGCCCTCGCACCGCTCGTGGCCGGCGCCCGGCCGGTGGATGACGACTTGGCAGCGTTGCGCGCCATCAAAACCCCGCGCGAAGTCGCCGCCATCCGCGCCGCGCTCGATCTCTGCGACCATGCCCAGGCGGTGCTGCGCACGCTGGTGCGGCCCGGTCGCACCGAATTGGAAATCTGGGGCGACCTGCGCACCGCGTTGGAGACCCGCGCCGGCCGGCGCCTGCCGCTGCTGGCCGACTTTGTCGCCGGTCCGCGCACCGGAGACATCGGCGGCGCGCCGTCGAACCGCCCCGTCGCCGCCGGCGAATGGGTGCTGGCGGACATCGTGCCCCGGCTCGGCAATTTCTGGGGCGATATCTGCGGCGTCATTCCGGCCGGGAAACCCGGCGGCCGCTTCCACGAGCTTCGGGAAATCGCCGGCGGCGCGCTCGACCTCGCGATTGCCCTCGTCAAACCCGGCGCCATTGCCGGCGACATCGACCAGGCGGTGCGCGCTTTTATCCGTGCCCGTGGTCATGAACCTTATCCGCACCACACCGGCCACGGCATCGGCGTCTGCTACCATGAGGCGCCACGCATCGTGGCGGACGACCGCACCCCGCTCGCCCCCGGCATGGTGATCGCCCTCGAACCCGGCGTCTATCTGCCCGGTGAAGCCGGAGTCCGCCTGGAAGATGTGGTCCTCGTCACGGCCACCGGCTGCGAGGTCCTCACCCGGCACCGCCGCACTTCCTGACTTTTTCGGCATGAAGATAACCAAGATCGAATCCTTCCACCTGCGTCACGAAGACCCCGGCATCTCGCTGTTCGACGGCTCCTACGACGACTGCGTGGTCCGCCTCACCACCGACGACGGCCGCGCCGGCATCGGCGAGGTCGAGTCCTTTGCCCCGGCCGTGCAAGGGCTCATCCACGGACCGGACGCCCACAACCACGCCCGGGGCCTGGCGGGGGTGCTGCTCGGCCGTGATCCCCGCGACCCCGCGCTGTGGGACGAACTTTACCAAGCCTGCGACTATGTCGGCCGCCGCGGCCTCACCATGCACGCGCTGGGCCTGCTTGATCTCGCCCTCTGGGATCTGCGCGGCCAGGCCGCCGGCAAACCGATCCACGAGCTGCTCGGCGGCGCCCGGCGCGACCGCCTGCGCGCCTACGGCACGATCTATCCGATGGCGCGGACGGAAGCGGCGGTGAAGACCCAGGTCGCCGGGCGGCTGGAGAAACTGCACCTCAGCGCGATCAAGTTTGCCGCCGATCCCTGGTGGATGGACGACGTCGCCCATACCACCCGCCTGCTCAAGGCGGCCCGCGAGGTGCTCGGACCCGACCGCGGCCTGATCGTGGACTGCGCCCTCTCCTACCAGACCAAGGAGGAAGGCCTGCTGCTTTATCCCGCCTACCGTGAGGTCGGCCTGCTGTTCCTCGAGGCCCCGCTGCCGCTCGACGACATCGAGGGCCACGCGGCCATGTCGCAGTTCGGCATCCCGCTCGGCGTGGGCGATCTCGGCCTCACCCACGTGCTGGAGTTTATCGACGCCATGGACCGCGGCCGCGCCACCATCTGCCAGCCCGACATCACGATGGTCGGCGGCTTCACCGGCATCCAGAAGATCGCCGCCGCCGCCCGGGCCCGGGGCAAGCGCGTCGTCCCGCACGGCTACAAGACCAACATCGAGATCGCGGCCAACCTGCATTTCCTCGCCGCCCATCAGGACGAGGAGCTGCTGGAATTCTCGACCAGCGAATCCCCCCTGCGCTGGGAAATGACCAACGAACAGCTGCCCGTCGGCACCGACGGCTTCGTGCGCGTGCCGACCCGGCCCGGCCTCGGCGTCACGCTGAACGAGGCGGCGCTCAAGAAATTCACCCGCTCGGCCCAGGTCTCGGCGCTTTAACCCCGATGCAACTCCAAGACCGTGTCGCCCTCATCACCGGTGCCGCCTCGGGCATCGGGCGGGCCGCCGCCGACCTGTTTGCCCGGGAAGGCGCCCGCGTGGTGCTGGCCGACCTCGACACCGCCCGCGGCGAAACGGCTGCCGCCGCGATCACCGCGGCCGGCGGCCAGGCCCGGTTTGTATCCACCGATGTTTCCAAATTCGCCGATGCCCGGCGCGCCGTCGCCGTCGCCACGGACACCTGGGGCCGGCTCGACATCCTCTACAACAACGCCGCGCCCACCCGGCTCTGCAACGAAAAGGACCGCGCCGTGCACGAGCTCGAGGAAGCCGTCTGGGATGTGATGATCAACGTCGCCCTGAAAGGCGTCTTTCTCATGGCGAAGGCCGCGCTGCCGGTGATGATGGCCCAAAAGCGCGGCGTCATCCTCAACACCGCCACGATCGACGCGCTCATCGCCGAGCCCGGCGTGGACAGCTACACCGCCGCCAAGGGCGGCGTGGTGGCGCTCACCCGCAGCATGGCCCTCAACTACGCGAAACATGGCATCCGGGTAAACTGCCTCAGCCCGGGCTACGTGATCACCGAGTGCCAGCAGGACTGGTATCAAAACCCGAAGGCCCGCGCCGCCGCCGAGGCCACCCACCTCACCCGGCTCGGCCGCCCGGAGGACATCGCGGAGCTCGCCCTCTTCCTCGCCGGCGACCGCGGCGAATTCATCACCGGCAGCAACCTCGTCATCGACGGCGGCTTCACCGCCTTCAAATCCCAATTGCCCCCCGGCGAACTGTTCCGGCCGGAGTGATGCGGACAAAAAAAGACGCCGGACCTAAGTCCGGCGTCGGAAGCTAAAGCGGGATTACTCCCTTCGTGGCACCGCCTTTAGGACGGGCTGACCGGCGCAGGCGTCGGGGTCGGCGTCGGGGCCGGCGTGGGCGTGGGCGTCGGTGCCGGGGTCGGCGTGGGCGTCGGGGCCGGAGTCGGCGTAGGCGTAGGCGTCGGGGCCGGCGTGGGTGGGGGGACCGGGGTCGGCACAGGAACCGGGGTGGGCGTGGGCAGGACACCCGGGTTCACCGACGTTATGTTTTGATTGTTATCGTTATTGTTATTACCGGTATCGCCTCGAGCGACATTGTCCGCTCTTGTCTGGTTTTGGGCGAGGACAGTCCGAGCAGAGGCGTTGATAGCGGACGGGCTGAGGGTAGGATTGACCGCTGCGGCGACCGCCGCGACCTGCGCAATGGCACGGGATTGCAGACTGGTAGGCAGAGCGGCGGCGGTGACCGCAGCCATGGTGGCCACAGTAGCAGTGCTGGCCGCGGGGGTAGAAGCGTGGGATTGAACCACGGCCGACGAAATCTGAATCAAACTTTGAGGCGGTAGGCCTGCCTGACGGCCCACCGCCAGGGCCGCGGCCAAGATGGGCGCGGGATTCGACACTGCTGATGCGAGCTGGGCGGCGGCTTGAGCAATGGCCTGCTGCGTCGGGTTGGGCCCCGTCAGCGCCAAGATCTGCTCCACGAAAGCAGGGTCGACTGCCACGCCCGCCAGCGCGGTGGTCTGTTGGGGAGAGTTGGCTTGGGCAGAGCTGGTAACAGGAGCAACGAGCAGCGCGAAGGCCGCAATCGAGGCAGGGATAAGGTTACGGATCTTGGTATTCATGATGGTAATTGGGTTTGGGCAGGGTGCCCATTAATCGTGAGAGGAAAGGCATGTCCGACAGCTTGGCGACAGTAAATTACAATTCATCACCGGCAGCAACCTCGTCATCGACGGCGGCTTCACGGCCTTCAAATCCCAATTACCCCCCGGCGAGCTGTTCCGGCCGCAGTGATGCGGACAAAAAAAGACGCCGGACCTAAGTCCGGCGTCGGAAGCTAAAGCGGGATTACTCCCTTCGGTGGCACCGCCTTTAGGACGGGCTGACCGGCGCAGGCGTCGGAGTCGGAGTCGGAGCGGGCGTCGGTGTGGGCGTGGGCGTCGGTGCCGGGGTCGGCGTGGGCGTGGGCGTGGGCGTCGGTGCCGGGGTCGGAGTCGGTGCTGGCGTAGGCGTAGGGGTCGGCTGCAGGTTAGGCTCCACTGGCGGCACACTGCGGGTGATTGGCACTATATTGGTGATGGCGGTGTTGGCCGCGCCGACGGCCGACGAAATCGCAGCCGTGCCGGCGGCGACCTTGGCGCTGTCAGGTGTAGCGCGATTGATCGTCACGATACCAACGCCAGAACCGTCATAGGCACCCATCCGGGCGGCGGACTCAGGGGCTCCCGTGATCTTGACGATTTCCACAAAGGTTTTCAGATCGCTCGGGGTTTTAACCTCGGCAGGCAGGGCGGAGATGGCGGCACCCGCAATGTTCCGCACCGCGCCAAGCGAATTGCTATTGTTAAAGCCAAGGGCCGTGACCACCGAACCCACGATGGCGCCCGCGGCTTCCGGGGTGGGGTTTTCCTTGACCACCTCGCTCACGATGGCGGCGATAGCAGCATTTTCGGTATTGCGGTCCGAAAACCCCCCGGAAACAGCCTTCGCCACCGTCGCGGCGATCTGGGCTGCATTGGCCGGGTTGGCCCTGGCGGCTAGCCGCGCGATGGAAGCCGCTTCGTTCGGGTAGGCCTGCGCCACTGCGGCGATCTTGGCCAAATCTCCGCCCGCGGTCGCAAAGGCGGCGGCGGCCGCATCAGAGAGTGTTTGTGCATGTCCGTAAGAGAAACCTAAGGCAAGACAAGCAACGAGTGAGAGTAATCGGATTTTCATAAAACTATGAGGTATTTAACTAAGATGAGTGGCTTAAAGGTTCAAGGAGCAACTATAGTTTGTTGTCCCACAAAGGCCCGTTTGGGCGGCAGCATGTGTTGGGAGGCCACGTAAGCCGAGGGCGAAGGGCAGCTAGCCTACCCATGGGCGGCGAAAGCTACCGGGATAAGTTTACGGATCTTGGTATTCATAGCGAAAATTGGGATTGGGCGGGACAACCCGCACATGAGAAAGAAAAGCCGGCTACGCCGGTTGGCGACAGTAAATTACATCTTCGGCGATATTTTTGGCCCCAGCCCCGGCCCGCCACACCCTGCAGCCGCCGTTTGATTTGGTTTGGAACCTGCTCACTTTTATGCGTTTCAGACCGGTTCGACTACACCACCAAGCAGATGCTCATCGCCGTCATCATCCTCGTATTGTTGAGTGCCCTCGTGGCCACCGACCCCGATACCCCGGGAGGAGGCCAGCAATCGGATTGAGCCCGTGCCAGCGCCCAGCCGGCGCATTTTCTTGGCCGCAGCGGCGGGCCACACCCGTCAATCCCTGCGCCCGGCCCGCAGATTCAGCCCCAGCACGATCAGCAGGCCGGCGAGGAAAAACCCGGCGTTGACGAGGATGGCCGTGCGGAATCCCGCCATGGCCGCCACCCAGCCGAAGACCGGCTGGCCGATGACGGCGGCCAGTTTGCCAAAAAAACCCCAGTAGCCGAAAAATTCCCCGCCCCGGCCGGCCGGCGTCAGCGACGACACCACGGCACGCGCGGAGGACTGGAGCGAACCCATGGCGGCCCCGGCGATCACGCCGATGAGGTAAAACTCGGTCTTGGTCGTGCACACCGCCGCCCAGCCGCAGACCACGATCCACTGGAGCAGCGAAATCACGAGCGCGGGCTTGGCCCCGATCCGGTCCTGCAACACGCCGAAGCCGTAGGCGCCGGCGACGCCCGCCAGCTGGAGCACCACAAAAAGCCCGATGATCTCGCCCTGGGTCATGCCCAGCACCTGCGTCGCATACACGGCGGCGAAAGCCACGACCGCCGTCAGGCCGGCAAGAAAGAGGGTCATTGCCCCGAAGAAAACCGTGAGCGTGCGGTGCCGGGGCAGCTCGTGCCGCATCTGCGCCAGCTGCCGCCACCCGAGGGCGAGGTAGCCCGTGCCCGGCGGCTTGGGCCGCGGCCGGGCCCGTTCGCGCAGGAGCAGAAACGTCGGCAGGCTGGCCAGCAGGAAGAAAACCCCGGTCATCACAAAGGTCCAGGGCGCCCGGCCTTCCCCGCTGCTGATGATGGCGAGCGCCAGCAGCAGGCTGACCAGGCCGCCGAGGTAGCCGAAGCTCCAGCCGTAGCTGGAGATGCGGCCCGCATTCGCCGGCGTGCTGATCTCCGGCAGGAAACCCGCGCAGAGATTTTCTCCCAGCGAAAAGGCGATGTTCGCCAGCACCACCAGCCCGAGCGCCAGCCACAGGTCGCCGGGGCCGGCAAAAAACAACCCGATCGTCGCCAGCGAACACACCAGCGCCGTGGCCAGCAGGAAGCGCTTCTTGGCGGCCGTCACATCCGCCACGGCGCCGATCAGGGGCGCCAACAGGATCACCACGATCTGCGAAACCGCCAGCGCCGTGCCCCACCAGCCCGGGCCGCGCGGATCGCCGGCCGCCACCACGCCGGTGAAATACACCGCATAAACCACCGTGATGATGATCGTCGTGAACGCCGAGTTGGCGAAATCGAAGCAGCTCCACCCGAAGATCTCTCGCCGGCGCACCGGCGGCGGATCGAAGGGCGATACGGTGTGGTCGCTCACGGGCCGGCAGCCAAGCGGCGGCCCCGGCGCGAGGCAAGCGCGGCGCGGTCCGCAAAAAAATTTCAGGAGGCCGCAAACGCCGCTTGCGCCCTGCCCCTTCGGCGGGTTCGTTAACGCCGTTTATCGCAAGTTCATGGCCGCCTCTTCCTCTCCTCTCCGTCGTGCCGCCGCCGCCCTCGTGCAGTGGATCGATTCCGATTATTGCCCCGAAGGGGCCGAAAAAATGCGCGCCGAGCCCGACCGGGTCGATTGGGTGCGCGTCCTGCCCTTTGTCTTCCTGCATGCCGGCTGCCTGGGTGTGATTTGGACCGGGGCCAGCGCCTTCGCGGTGTGGACCGCGGTCGCGCTCTACTTCATCCGCATGTTCGCCGTCACCGGCGTGCATCACCGCTACTTCTCGCACAAGACCTACAGCACCTCGCGCTTCGGCCAGTTCCTCCTCGCCGTCTTTGCCGGCACCACCGTGCAACGCGGCTCGCTCTGGTGGGCCTACCACCACCGGCACCACCACCAGCACAGCGACGACCCGGAAGACGCCCACTCCCCGCATGTGCACGGTTTTTGGTGGTCGCACATCGGCTGGATCACCAGCCGCCGGAATTTCCCCACCGACTACACGAAGATCAAGGATCTCGCCAAATATCCCGAGCTCGTGTGGCTCAACCGCTTCGATCTCGTCGTGCCGATCCTATTCGCCGCCGGGCTCTTCGGACTCGGCAGCCTGCTCGCCGTGCACGCGCCCGGTCTCGGGACCAACGGTTGGCAGCTGCTCGTCTGGGGCTTTTTCATCAGCACGACCGCCCTCTTCCACGGCACCGGTTGCATCAACTCCATGGCCCACCTCATGGGCCGGCGGCGTTTCCAAACCAGCGACGATTCGCGCAACAGTGTCATCCTCGCCCTCATCACCCTCGGTGAAGGCTGGCACAACAACCACCACCGTTACCAGAGTTCGACCCGCAACGGTTTTTACTGGTGGGAATTCGATCCCACCTACTACGGGCTCAAGCTGCTTTCGTTGACCGGTTTTATCTGGGGCCTGAAGCCCGTGCCTGCGTCGGTTTTGCAGGAGGGCATCCATGCCGACCACCACGCCTCGGTCATCGCCGCCCGCCGGGCCGCCTCACTCCACCCCGAGATTTCCTATTCCTCCCTCAAAAAGGTGGTGCCCGCCGCCGCCGCGCTGGCCGTCGCCACCGCCACCGCCGCGCAGGCCAGCCTGCCGGAGAAAAAGGAGGGCCCGGCCGTGCACAAGGACGTGACCGAACTCGCCCACGAGCTCCAGGGCCGGACTCCGCCGAATCCGCCGGTGATCTGAATCCGTCGGGCCGGCTCATCCGTAGTCATGGCAGCACTATTTCCATGACCACGACCGCCATCATCGGCACCGGCATTGCCGGCCTGGGCTGCGCCCATTTCCTGCACCGTGACCACGCGATCACGGTGTTCGAGCAGAATGCCCATATCGGCGGCCACACCCACACGGTGACGGCACCGGAACCCGGCACCGGCCGCGAAGTGCCGATCGACACGGGCTTCATGGTGTTCAACAAGGTCACCTACCCGCTGCTCACCCGGCTCTTCCGGGAGCTGGACGTGCCCGTGAAGCCGACCTCGATGTCGTTCAGCGTGCGGCACGCCGATTCGGGCATCGAGTTCTGCGGCTCTTCGCTCAACCACCTTTTCGCGCAGCGGCGCAACCTCTTCAGCCCGCGCTTCTACCGGATGCTGGCCGCCATCCACCGTTTCAACGCCGAGGCCGTGCGCTTCCTCGAGGATCCCGCCATCCAGGAGATCACCCTTGGCGACTACGTGCGCCAGCGCGGCTACGGGGAAGATTTTCTCCACCTCTACCTCACGCCCATGAGTTCGGCCGTGTGGAGCACGCCGCCCGATCTCATGCTGCAGTTTCCCGCGGTGAAGCTCCTGCGGTTTTTCCACAACCACGGCTTCCTCGGCCTGCACACGCAGCATCCCTGGTGGACCGTGGACGGCGGCGCGCGGGAATACGTGCGCCGGCTCACCGCCCCCTGGCGCAAACGCATCCTCACCGGCACCCCGGCCCGCCGCATCGAACGGCACGCCCGCGGCGTCACCGTGGTCACGGCCGAAGGCGCCCGGCACGAATTCGACCGCGTGATCCTCGCCTGTCACGGCGACCAGGCGCTGCAGCTCCTCGACCGGCCCACCGCAGCTGAAGCCCGCGTGCTCGGCGAATTCCGCTACCAGCCCAACGTGGCCACGCTGCATACCGACACCGGCGTCATGCCGCGCACCCGGCTGGCCTGGTCGAGCTGGAACTACGAGATCAACCGCGATGCTGCCGGCCGCAAATCCACCGCCACGCACTTCTGGATGAATTCGCTGCAGGGGGTTTCCGACCGCGAAAATTACTTCGTGTCCATCGAGCGCCCCGAGGCCATCAACCCGCGCAAGGTGATCCGCACGATCCACTACCGGCATCCGCTCTTCTCCCTCGGCGCGATTCGCGCCCAGAAGGAGCTGCCCGCCCTCAACGCCGCGGCCGCGGGCACGACGCGGACTTTCTTCGCGGGCAGCTACCACCGTTATGGTTTCCACGAAGATGGGTTTTTGAGCGCGCACCGCCTCGGCGAACTGCTGCTCGGCCGCGACCCGTGGCCGAGGGCCGCCGCGGCGGCCCTCGCCACCGCCTGAGATGTCCTCCTGCCTCTACGAATGCGATGTGATGCACGCCCGGTTTGCGCCGCGGACGCACCGCTTCGTTTACCGGATCTTCCTGTTCGCCCTCGACCTTGACGAGCTGCCGGCCCTGCACCGCCGGCTGCCGTTCTTTTCGGTCAACCGTCCCAACCTCTACTCCTTCCGCGAAGCCGACTACCTGCCCACCCACGAACCCGTCCATAACACCGACCACGTCCAGCCGGTTTGTAACCTATTAGGTGACAAACCGCGCAGCCTGAAACAGCGCGTGATCGACCACCTGGCCGGCCGCGGCGTGGACCTCACCGGCGGGCGGGTGGTGCTCGTCACCCTGCCGCGGATCTTTGGCTATCTCTTCCACCCCGTGTCGTTCTATTTCTGCTATGACCGCCACGGCGCCTGCGTCGCCGCGCTGGCCGAGGTCACGAACACCTTCCGCGAGATGAAGCCGTATTTCCTCGGGCCCGCCACCCGGGCCGAAGGCGCTTTCCGGCTGCGCGTGCCCAAGCACTTCTACGTGTCGCCGTTTTCCGACGTGGATGTGGAATTCGATTTCATGCTGCGTCCGCCGGATGCACGGCTTGCGGTCCAGATCGACGACCACACCGGCGGCCAGCGCACCCTCACCAGCACGCTGACCGGGCCGCGCCGCTGCTCACCCGGCGCACGCCTCGCCTGGTTCACGGTCATATATCCGCTGCTCACGCTGCGGATCATCGCCCTTATCCACTGGCACGCCTTGCGTCTCTGGCTGAAAAAGGTTCCTTGGTTTGCCAAGGCCGGCCGCGCCGCCGAACAGCGTGACCTCTACCGGCCACACACCTCCCTCGCCCCCACCAAGGACGCCGCATGAACCGGGAAAACGCCACGACCGCCGCCGGAGGGATCGACCCCGCCGCTCCCTCCTTCTGGCAGGACCGGGTGCTCGCAGCCTTCCGCGAACTCGACCGCGGCCATCTCCGTCTCGAACTGCCCGGCGGTGACACGGCCTGCTTCGGCGCCGCCGCCGTGACCGCCGGGCTGCTGCCCACCGGCATCCCCGCCGCCGCGGTCATCCGCGTGCGCCGGCCCGCTTTCTTCCGCAAATGCGTCCTCACCGGCGATATCGGTTTCGCGGAATCGTTCATCGACGGCGACTGGGACACGCCGGATCTCACCGCCGTCATCGCCTTCTTCATCCACAACGTGGACCGCGCCCCGACCCTCTCGGGTTCGCGGGGCCGCGGCTTCGCCCTCAACGCCCTCCGGCTCGTCAACCGTCTCGGTCACCTGCTGCGCCCCAACTCCCGGCGCACCGCCCGGCGCAACATCCGCGAGCACTACGATCTTTCGAACGACTTTTTCTCCCTCTGGCTCGACCCGTCGATGATGTATTCGGCGGCGAAATGGCCGAATCCCGGGTTCACGCTCGAGGAGGCGCAACGCGAGAAAAACGAAGCCCTCTGCCGGCTGCTCCGCCTGCAGCCCTCAGACCATGTGCTGGAGATCGGCACCGGCTGGGGCGGCTGGTCGCTCCACGCCGCCCGCACCCACGGCTGCCGCGTCACCACGCTGACGATCTCGCAGCAGCAGCATGACTTCGCCCGCGCCCGCATCGCCGCCGCCGGCCTCGCCGACCGCGTGCAGGTTGAACTCTGCGACTACCGCGACGTGCGCGGCACCTACGACAAGATCGTTTCGATCGAAATGATGGAGGCCATCGGCCACCGTTACCTCCCGCATTTCTGCCGCGCCCTCGCCGACCGGCTCCGGCCCGACGGGCTGCTGGCCCTGCAGTTCATCACCTGCCCCGACAACCGCTACGACCAGTTCCGCCGTGGCGTGGATTTCATCCAGAAGCACATCTTCCCCGGTTCGCTGCTGCTGTCGCTCAACCGGGTGAACGACCAGCTCAGCCGCGCGGGCGGCTTCGTGCTCAACCAGGTCGAGGACTTCAGCCACGACTACGCGCGGACCCTCCGCATCTGGCGGGAAAATTTCGACCGGCGCCTCGCGGAGGTGCGGGCGCTGGGTTTCGACGAACGCTTCATCCGGAAGTGGCGCTACTATCTCAGTTACTGCGAGGCGGCCTTCGCCCTGCGCAACATCGGCGTCGTGCACACCCTGCACACGCGGGCCAACAACCTTTCCTTCTGAGCCATGATCCTTTTCCTCCGCGGCTGTTTCATCGTCGTTCTCGCCGTGATGCTCTGGGGCACCGTGCGCGCCAGCCTCGCGCAGGCGTTGTTCGATATCCCGCCGGAAGTTTACACCAACCCCTGGTTCCAGGTCACCCTGTTCGACGCCTACTTCGCCTTCCTCACTTTCTACGTCTGGGTGGCTTGGAAAGAGCAGTCCGCCGGCGCCCGCGTGCTGTGGTTCATCACCGTGGTCCTCTGGGGCAATTTCGCGATGGCGACCTACATGCTCGTGGAACTCTTCCGTGTGCGGGCCGACGCGCCGCTCGGCGAAGTGTTCACCACCCGCCGGCCCGGACAACTCGCGCTGCCGGCGGCCTTCACCGTGCTCGGCGCAGGGGTTTACCTGCTCGGGGCAAAAAACATCCTCTTCGCGTGACCACCGAAGCCACGTTCACCGCCTCGCCGCCGGCGCGAGGTTTCTGGCAGCGCCGGCTGCTGGATCCGCTGGTGGCCCAGCTCACGCAGGGCGTCACGCCCGACCGGCTCGCCGCCACGCTGGCGGTGGGCACGGCCTGTTCGCTCTTCCCGTTCCTCGGGCTTACTTCGTTGCTCAACCTCGTGGTCGGCATCCGGCTGCGGATGAACCAGCCCATTTTGCAGACGCTCAACCAGCTGCTCGGTCCGCTGCAGCTGCTGCTGATCCTCGCGTATGTGCGGCTCGGCGAATGGCTGTGGCGCGCCGAGGGCGCCCGGTTCAACGTCGGCGACATGCTGCGCACCTTTCGCGACGAAACCTTTCTGGTCTTTCTCGAGCGCTTCGGCTGGGCCGGCATCCATGCCCTCACGGCCTGGATCGTCACCACGCCGCTGCTCCTCGCCGTCATCTACTACCCGCTGCGCCCGGTGATGCGCCGGTTCGCGCGTTTGCTCCGTCCCGCCCAGCCATGAGCCTGATCCTCTTGCTCGCCGGTGCCACCGCCGGAATGTGCCTGCTGTTTGCCGCCGTCTATTTCGTCGCCCGGCGGATCGACAACTACGGCATCGTGGACATCGCGTGGTCGTATGCCTTCGGGCTGCTGGCGGTTTTCTACGCGCTGGCCGCGGCCGGCTGGCCGGTGCGGCGGGCGCTCATCGCAGCGCTGGCCCTCGTGTGGAGCCTGCGCCTGGGCACGCATCTCTATGTCCGCGTGATGGGCCACCACCCGGTCGAGGACGGCCGCTACCTGGCGCTGCGCCAGCGCTGGGCGGCGAATTTCGCCTGGGAGATGTTCAAGTTTTTCCAGATGCAGGCCGTCTCCGTGGTGCTGCTCGGGGCCGCCTTTTTGGTGACAAGCCTCAATCCCGTCGCCCGGCTGCATCCGCTGGAAATTGCCGGCGCCCTCCTGTGGCTCCTCGCCCTGTCAGGCGAGGCGGTGGCCGACCGGCAGCTGGCCGCCTTCAAGCGCGACCCCGCCAACCGTGGCCGCGTGTGCGACCGCGGCCTGTGGCGCTACAGCCGGCACCCGAACTATTTCTTCGAATGGATGGTGTGGGTGGCCTTCTTCGTCTTCGCCCTGGGCTCGCCGTGGGGCTGGGTCGCGATCATCGGCCCCGCGAGCATCCTCTGGCTGCTCCTGCGCGTAACAGGCATACCCATGAACGAGGAACAAAACCTGCGCAGCCGGGGCGACGCCTACCGCCGCTACCAACAGACCACGAGCGCCTTTGTGCCGTGGTTTCCGAAGCGCTGAGCCGCCCCGCCGCCCATGATCGACTATCTGCTCGAAAAAAATCTCCTGCCCGACCGCCTCATCCGCATCGGCATCCGGCGGCTGCTCGCGCAGCGGATCCGGGAGGAAACCGCCCGCTACGACCGCGCCGCCTACGTTGCCGACCTGAAGACCCGCGCCCTCGCCGAGCAGACCACCGCCGCCAACGAGCAACACTACGAAGTCCCCACGCCCTTCTACCAGCACTGCCTCGGGCCGCGGCTCAAATACTCATCCTGCCTCTACCCTGCCGGCCACGAAACCCTCGCCGAGGCCGAAGAGCACATGCTCGCCCTCTATGCCGAGCGCGCCCAGCTCGCCGACGGCCAGGACATCCTGGAGCTCGGCTGCGGCTGGGGTTCGCTCTGCCTCTACAACGCCGCGCGTTTTCCCGGCGCCCGCCTCACCGCCATTTCCAACTCGCGCACGCAGAAAGAATTCATCGACACCGAGGCGCGGAAACGCGGCCTCACCAACCTCCGCATCCTCACCTGCGACATCAACGCCTTCGACATCACGCCCGCGGCCTTCGACCGGGTCGTGTCCGTCGAGATGTTCGAGCACCTCAAGAATTACGAACTGCTCTTCCGGAACATCGCCCGCTGGCTTCGTCCCGGCGGCCTGCTGTTCACGCACATCTTCACGCACAGCCGGCTGAGCTACCACTTTGTGCCACGCGACGCGACCGACTGGATGAGCCGCCATTTCTTCACCGGCGGCCAGATGCCCGCGCACGACCTGCTCCTGCAGTTCCAGGACGATCTGAAGCTCGTGCAGGACTGGAAACTCAACGGCCGCCACTACCAGCAGACCGCCGAGCATTGGCTGCAGAACATGGACCGGCACAAAGACGAGATTCTCCCGTTGTTTGCAGACACCTACGGCCGCGACCAGGCCGTGAAATGGTGGGCCTACTGGCGGGTCTTCTACATGGCCTGCGCCGAACTCTGGGGTTACCGCCACGGCGAGGAATGGCTCGTGAGCCACTACCTTTTCCGCAAGCCCTGAAGCGCTCAGTAGTTCGGCCAGATGCCGGGCGTGACCAGCTCGACCAGGTGGCCGTCCGGATCGCGGAAATACAGGCTGCGGCCCCCGCGTTCCCAACGTGCTTCGCCCTCCAGGGCGATGTGCCGCGCAGTCAACCGCTCGCGCCACACGGCGTAATCCGCGGCGGCGATGCCCAAGGCCAGGTGCAGGGGACCGTGACCGTCGTGCGGCGGAATCACCCCGCCTGGCACCGGGGTCGGCTGCAGCGTCGAGCCCCGCTTGAAGAGCAACAGCACCCGGCCCGCCCCGGCATCGAAGGCCTGGAAACGCGCGGGGTCCCCGGTCATCGGCGTCAACCCGAGCACCTCGCGGTAAAAGGTGGTGGCGCGGGCCAGATCGTCCGTGTAGAGCACCGTCTCCACCACCCCCAGGATGGCCGGCGTGAGTTCTGGCTTCATGCCGCCAGTCTGTTGCACCCGCCGGCCCGCGCCAAACGTATAATCAACAATGCCACGCTTTTTCCCCGCCCTCCTTTTCGCCTGCAGCGCCTGCGTCTTCGCCAACGGCGAGGACGCCGACCTGCTGACCCGAGCGGCCGCGGCCGAGCAGGCAATGGAGCCCCGCCGTGCGCTGGAGCTTTACTATGACGCCCTGCGCGAGCAGCCGGAGAGCGCCTTTATTCTCCAGAAAATCGCGCGCCAGTATTCCGACCTCGTCGAGGAGCAGACCGGCGCGGAGGAGAAAAAGCGCTACGCCCAGACCGCCCTCGACTACGCGCTGCGCGCCGTCGCGCTCGAGCCCGACAATCCCGTCAACGTCCTTTCCCTCGCCGTGTGCCACGGCCGGCTCGCCGTTTACAGCGATACGCGCACCAAGGTGCAGTATTCGCGCCTGATCAAGGAGGAGGCCGAACGCGCGCTCGCCCTCGATCCCGATTACGCCTGGGCGCACCACGTGCTCGGCCGCTGGCACTACGAAGTCGCCGGGCTCGGCCGCACCGCACGGTTTTTTGTGCGTCTGTTCTACGGCGGCCTGCCGGATGCCTCCTATGCGGAGGGCATCCGGCACCTGGAGCGCGCCGTGGCGCTGGAGCCCGACGCGCCCGCCCACCGGCTGGAGCTTGGCTTTGCGCACAAGGCCGCGGGCAATCCCGCGGCGGCACGGCGCAACCTGGAACAGGGTCTCGCCCTGCCGGCCCGGGAGAAGTTCGATCTCCAGGCTCAGGCCCGCGCCCGGGCCGCCCTGGCCGAACTGTGAGCCTCAGCCGGGGAGCCGGAAGCCTTCGATCTGCGCCTTCACGTCGTGCAGGAAGGCCGCGGCGCCCGCGCCGTTGACCACGCGGTGGTCGAAGGTGAGCGACAGCGTGGCGACCTCCTGCGGGTAAATCTGGCCGCCCTCGTTGATCATGCGCTCGTGCGCCCGGCCGAAGAACAGCGTGCCCATCGCCGGCGGCACCACGATCGGAATCGCCGCCTCGATGCCGAAGGCGCCGAGGCTCGTGAGGTTGAGCGGCGCCTGCACATCCGTCATCTTGCCGGCCCGGGTGTCGGCCAGCGCCTGGGCATAGGCCGCGGCGAAGTCCGCAAAATCCCGCCGGTTGGCGCCCGTAATGACGGCCGTGGCCAGCCGGTCGCCCTCAAGCGCCACGGCAATCCCGAGGTCGAAAACCTCCTGCTCCAGGATCTGGCCCTCCTTGCTGATGATGCAGCGGAAGGCCGGATGCGCCTCCATCGCGCGGCACACCGACCACGCCAGCATCAGTGACGGCGAATAATCGCGCCCGGCCTGCTTGGCGGCGTCTGCGCCGCGCGGAGGCCGCGCCTGTGCGGTGTCGAGCTGCATAAGCTGGCTGAGCACCATTGTGGGACAGCCGCCGCGTGATGGCCGCGGGCAGCGCGGGCTCGCGCAGCGTGCCCTTGGCCGTGACCACCGGCGCGGCGGCCGCCGGCGTGCGCTGCAGCTGCTGCAAACTCGGATGCGCCGGGGGCACCGGCGCGGGCGCGGCGGCCGCGACCGCTTGCACGGCCACGGGCTCGTCCGCGGTGAGCATCGCGATCGTCTGGCCGATTTCCACCGTGGCATCCGCCGCCACGCGCCACTCCTTCAGCACACCGGCAAAGGCGGCTTCGATGGGATACACGGCCTTGTCGGTCTCCACCTCGCAGAGCGTATCGTCGAGGTTGACCCGGTCGCCCGGCTGCTTGTGCAGCGCCACGATGCGCGCGGCGCGGATGCCTTCGCCCATGATGGGGACCTGGATCTCGATGTCGCGGCGCGCGGCGGGCATGGCCTTGGCTACCGCGACGGCGGCCGGGGCGGAAGCCGAAACCGGCGCCGTCTGGGCGCGGGCAGTAGGCGCCGCCTCGTTCCGCTCAACCGTGCCCGCCATCGCCCGGCGCACGGCCTCGACGATGCGCGGCGTGTCCGGCAGCGCGGCGTATTCATAGACCGGGTTGTAGCCGATCATCACGTTGCCCTTCGAAACCAGGATGGGCGGACTCTGCAGCCGGTTCCACACGTCGGGACGGCCCGTGAGGTGGGAAATGATCATCTGGCCGACGGAGCAGTTCTCCGTGTCCTCCTGCACCACGACCACCCGGCCGGTCTTGCGCACGGATTCCTCCACCGTCTCGTGGTCCCAGGGCACGATGGTGCGCAGGTCGATCAGCTCCACGCTCACCTCGCCGCCCAGCGCGACGACCGCCTCGAGGGCCTTCTCCATGGTGTTGCCCCAGGCGATGACGGTGACGTCGCGTCCCTCGGTGCGCCGCCGCGCCTGACCGATCGGGACGGACAACACGGGGTCCTCGACCGCGCGTTCAGCCCAGAGCAGGTGCTTCGGCGCGAGGAAGATCACCGGGTCCTCCGCGTGCATGGCGGTCCAAAGCAGACCGGCGGCGTCCTCCGGCGTGCTGGGCACGACAACGTTGATCCCCGGGAAATGCGCGATGGCCGACTCGTTGGCCTGCGAATGCCAGAGCGAGCCGCCGGGCAGGTAGGCACCGTAGGGCGCATAGATGACCGCCGGGCAGGTCCACTTGCCAAAAGTCCGCCAGCGCAGTGTGGCGAGATTGGTCACGAGCTGGTTCCAACCGGGGTAGATGAAATCGATGAACTGCAGCTCGAAGACCGGGCGCTTGCCGTAGCTTGCCAACCCGCAGGCCACGCCGAGAATGGTGGACTCGGCCAGCGGCGAATTGAACACCTGGCCCGGAAAATCCGTGGACAACCGCTGCGTGAGCCGGAAGACGCCGCCCTTTGGGTCTTCGACGTCCTCGCCGAAAATCACGCGGTCGGGATTGGCGTCGAGCCCGGCGCGCAGCGTGAGGTTGATCACATCGCCCATCCGGTAACGGCCGGGCTGGAGCACCTGCTCGTCGAGCGCGGCGGGCGGCGAGGCCACGTTGACCTCGAGCTCGTTCGCCACGGGATTCTCGGCGCGCTCGGCCTCGGCGTAGTCGCGCCGCACGCGCTCCTTCACCTCCTGGTCGAGCTGCGCAAACGCCTCCTCCGTCAGCTCGCCCTCGGCGATGAGCTGCTGCTTGAGCAGCTGCAGCGGGTCGCGCTCGGCGAGATGCGCCAGTTCCTCCTTCGAGCGGTAGATCGCCTGGTCGTCCGAACTCGTGTGGCTGGAGAGCCGCTCCAGCTTCACCCACAGGAGCACCGGACCGCGGCCGGCGCGGATGTCCGCGATGGCCTGCTCACCCGCGGCGTGCACCTGCTCGACATCCCAGCCCTCGACCGTGCGCCATTGCTCCTCGTTGAGGATGGAGAGCGCCTTCGGGGTCATCCGGGCCGTCGGCGTGCTGATGCCGAAGCCGTTGTCCTCCACGATCAGCAGCAGCGGCAGCTTCCGCTCCTGCGCAAAGCACACCGCCTCGTAAAAGTCGCCCTGCCGCGTGGCGGCGTCACCGACCGTGGTGACGACGAGATTCGGCTTGCCGTCGAGCTGCATGCCCCAGGCCATGCCGCAGGCCGGCAGCAGTTGCGCACCCGTCGGGGTCGGCACGCTCCAGATGTTGAGTTCGCGGTAGCTGTAGTGTGACGGCATCTGCCGTCCGCCGGACGACGACGCGCGCTTCGCCATGTAGTCGAGGGCTAGCTGCCGCGTGGTCACACCGCGGCCCAGCACCAGCCCGCGGTCGCGGTAGTAGGGCGCGAGGTAGTCGCCCGGCGCGAGCTGGCGGGAGATGGCCGCGAGCGCCTCGTGGCCGCGGCCGGACACGTGGAAGTGGCCCTTGCCCTGGCGGTTCAGGCTCTCCTCGCGGAGATCGCCGTGACGGCTTTCGAGCAGCGTCTGCAGCAGCTGGTGTTTGAGTTTGGGATCAAGCGTGGCAACGGAAGGCATGGGGACTCCGGGGTTGGGAGCTGGGGTTGTTTTGTCATAAAACTTGGCCGCCCCCGGCCACTGGCAAAATGTTTCAGCGCCAAGCCGGCCCCCGGACCGGCAATTCATCCGAAGGGAGTAGGATGCTTCACTCGCTGACGTGGCTGCCATGCGGTCAGCCGACTCCCCGCCCGCTGCGCCACCAAGGTCGATCCCAACGTCGCGCTCCGCGCCGAGTGACGCGATGATCCCTCCGGTCATGAGGTTCAGTCAGCTTGGGCAGCAGGCGGCCATCCCTAGAAAAGGTCGCTGTGCGTGCCGGTCCGCCCAAAGATGACCTGCGCGGCATCGGCCTTGTAGATCAGGATCCAGTCCGGTTCAAGGTGGCAGTCACGCCAGCCGGTGAAACCGCCCTTCAGCGGATGGTCCGCACAAGTCCGCGGCAGCGGCTGTCCGGCCAGCAGCAATCGGGCGACGCGCTTGAATTTTTCGGCGTCCCGGCCGCGCCGGACCATGAGCTTCAGTTCACGTTCAAACCGGTTCGTATAAACCGGCGTCTTCACCCTCAAACCCCCAGCTTGGCAAACAGCTCGTCCGTGTCCTTGCACCGAACCAGATTCCTGCCGGCATTTGCGTCGCGGACCGTTTTTCGGGTCGTGGGATTCGGTGCATGCTGTCCGTAAACATAGCGCCGCACCTTGGCCTGCTCACGCGGAGGCAGTGCCTTGATCTGCTTGATCAGGAGACTGGCGGTCATGAGCCAAAACCTGTTGGGCCGACAGGGAATGTCAATTCAGACGCCAACTCAGCACGCCACGCCACCGCTCTGCGCCCAGCGCATCAGCCCGCCGCGGCAGGCGGGGAAACCGGCGCCGCTCAGCAGCGCGAAATCCACGTCCTCCGGGGTCTTGACAACGCCTTCGTCGAGACAGCGCCGGGCCTCGGCGACCATCACGCCCATCAGCCGCCCGGCGATCGTGGCAGCGTCCATCGCCGACGTCTTCCCGGGGGCAAATTTCGCCATCTCCGGGTTCACCGTCTCCTTCCGGTCCGCATAGGCGTAGAAACCGGAACTGGCGCCGTTCTTCCGGCCCTTGAGCCCGGCGGCGAGCAGCCGCGCGCAGATGGAGGTCGCTTGGAAACGCCCCGGAAAATAATGCGCCATCTCGCCGAAGATGAAATCGGTCACGTCCACGCCCACCTCGTCGATCAGCCGCATCGGGCCCATCGGCCAGCCCCAGTCACGCATCGCGGTATCCAGCGCCTCTGTCGACAAGCCTTCCTCCCGGAGCCGGCAGGCCTCGTTGAGGTAGAAGAACAGCACGCGCGTAACGAGGAAGCCCGGCGACGACCGGCAGATGACGGGCGACTTGCCCAGCGTCTTCACCAACCCGAGCGCGGCGGCGGCGGGCGCGGCGGCGGTCTCACGGCCGAGAATCAGCTCCACCAGCGGCATGCGGCTGACGGGATTGAAGAAATGAATCCCCAGCGTGCGCGCCGGGTTGGGCACATGGCCGGCGATCTCCTCGATCGGCAGCGCCGAGGTGTTCGACGCCAGCAGCGCATCGGGCCGCACCACCGCGGCGAGTTCGCCGAACAGTTTCTGCTTCGCCGCCACGTTCTCGATCACGGCCTCGATCACCAGGTCGCAATCCGCACAGGCCGCGAGGTTCGCCCCCCATGTGAGCCGGGCACGGGCCTCCGCCGCAGCGGACTCCGTGAGCTTCCCGCGCTTCACCGCCTCGGCAAAAAGCCCGGCAATGACGGTCTGCGCACGCTCCAGCGCCGCCGGCTGGCTGTCGTGCAATACCACCGCAAACCCGCGCGCCGCGCACCACTGCGCAATGCCCGAGCCCATCACGCCCGCGCCCACCACGCCAACCTTGCGGATCGGCGACAGCGCGGCCGGCGCATCGTCAAACCACCCGGCGAGCGTGCGCTTCTTCGCGCCGTCGCGCAGGAAAAATGCATGAACGAGATTGCGGCAGATCGCGCTGGTCATCACCTCGCCAAAAACCTCCGCCTCCACCGTGAGCGCTTCGGCCATGGGCAGCGATCGGCCGTGCGCCACCACGTCAATCACCCGGCCCAACGCCGGATTCTGCCCGCGCGCCTTGGCCTCGGTCTTGCGCTTCAGCTCATCCAGCCACGCGGCATCGGGCTGCGCCGGAGCCGGCCGCGCCGGCACGCCTTCCGCGGCCAGCCGGAGCGCCGCCGCGCGGGCCCGCGCCGTCAATTCCGCCGCCGGCACGACTTCGTCCACCATGCCCAACCGCTGGGCCTCGGCGGCCGGGATCAACTGCCCCTTCAGCAAATGCTCCAACGCGGGCTGCACCCCGATCAAACGCGGCAGCCGCACACACCCGCCCCAGCCGGGAATCGTGCCGAGACTCGTCTCGGGCAGCCCGAGCTGCGTCGCACTGGCATCGCTCGCGATCCGCCAGTGGCAGGCCAGCGCGAGTTCAAAACCGCCGCCCGCCGCCGCCCCGTGCACCGCGCAGACCACGGGAACCTTGAAACCGGCCAGCCGCTGCATCACCGCCTGGCCGTCGCGCGAGACCGCGGTCGCGGCGGCGGTGTCCGGCAGCTGCGTCAACCACCGGAGATCGGCGCCGGCGATGAAGATGCGCTCCTTGGCGCTGCGCACGACCACGGCGCGCACCGGGGCGGATTCCAACGCGGTGAGCGCGGATGCCAGCGCCGCGAAGGTCGCGGGGTTGAGCACATTGGCGCGGGCCGCCGGATCGTCGAACGTGATCCAGCCGATCCCGTCGGCATCAACGGTATGGGTGACCGGGGCTTTCATGGGGCGGAAATCAGCTTGGCGCATCAGCGCCGGCCGCGCGACGGGAATTTGCGCAGATATTTGAGCGCGATCTCGAACTCGTGCGGCAGGGGCGAACGCAGCGTGAGCGGCTCCCGCGTCACGGGATGGGTGAGCGTCAGCTCGCTCGCGTGCAGCGCCAGCCGCGCCACCAGCGGCTTTTCCTCGGCCCGGCCCTTGTAGCCGCGCTTCAGGTCCGAGAGCTTCAGCTCCACCGTGGGGTCGCCGTAGAAGACATCGTTGAGGATGGGTGCGCCGATCGCGGCGAGATGGACGCGGAGCTGGTGCGTGCGGCCCGTCAGCGGGCGGCACTCGACGAAGGCGAAGCGCCCGAAGTTCTCCAGCACGCGGAACTCCGTGCGGCAGGACTTGCCGCCCCGGCCCTTGAAGATGCGCATGCGGCCCGGCTGGCGCTCGTCCGGCCCGAGCGCGAGGTCCACCGCAAAAGTCTCCGGCAGCCCGCCCGCCGCGGCGCGCACCGGCGCCACGACCTTCATCGCGCGTTCCCCGGGCAACACGGCCACCAGCGCGTGATACACCTTGGCGACGGTCTTGGACTGGAACTGGCCGCTCACGAAATCGAGCGCGGGTTTGGTCTTCGTGCAGAGCAGCAGCCCGCTCGTGTCGGCATCGAGCCGGTGGACATTCGCCACCTGGCGGCCCAGCTGCGCATGGACTAGCCCCATCAGGTTCTCCCGCTGTTTGTCCCAGCGGTCGGGCGCGACGAGCAGGCCGCTGGGCTTGTCAAAGACCAGGAGCGCGTCGTCCTCATAAATGACCGGAGGCAGGGGCATGTGCGCCAAGTTGGAACGCCAAAGCGGCGGGAAAGTCACGCCGATGTTTCGGCCGGGCAAATTCGCCGTGACGGCGCGGCTTTGGCTTTGCGCGTTCGCCGGTGCGATCTTCCGCTGGCAACATGCCCGCCCTGAACCTCGCCCCGGTGCAGCACGCCTCGCTGATCTTCCACGGCTTCAATTTCCTCCCCGTCATCACAACTTTTTACCACGGGCTAAAATCCGGTAAGGTTGGCCGCGCGGCGCAAATACGCTTGCGACCCCCCGCCCGCCCCGGCTCGCTCGGGCGCATCCCTCCGGGGTCGCCATGCCGGTCCTGCCCAAAAGTCTGGTTACGCTCGGTGCGAGCCTGCTGACGGTGCGCACGGCGGCGAAACTGCGCCGCACCGGAGCCGCCGTGCCCGCCCAGGAAAAGACCCTCGCCCGACTGCTGCCCCGGCTGGCCGCCACGGAACAGGGGCGACGCCTCGGCCTGGCGGGTGGCCAGCGCCACGCCGACTTCAGCCGCCGCGTGCCGCTGCGCACCTACGAGCACTTTGCGCCGGACATCGAGCGCATGAAACGCGGCGAGCCCGACGTGCTCTGGCCCGGGCGGTGTGCCTTCTTTGCCGTCTCCTCCG
Source organism: Opitutaceae bacterium (assembly GCA_026125215.1). GTDB lineage: Bacteria > Verrucomicrobiota > Verrucomicrobiia > Opitutales > Opitutaceae > UBA2377. Next base: position 30,212 of record JAHCLN010000002.1, on the reverse strand, counting down.
GCACCACCGCGGGCCGCACCAAATATCTGCCCGTCACCGAGGACATGCTGCGGCACTTCCGCCGGGCCGGGCTGGCCTCGCTCTTTTACTACACCGCCCGCGTCGGCCACGCCGGCGTGTTCCGCGGCCGGCATCTGTTTCTCGGCGGCGCCACCACCCTGGCCCCGCTGCCGGACGCCCCCGCCCCCGCCTTCTCCGGTGATCTCAGCGGCATCACCGCACTCAACCTGCCCGGCTGGGCCGAACGCCACCTCTATGAACCCGGTGCCGCGATCGCCCAGCTGGAAGACTGGCCCGCCAAGATCACCGCCATCGCGGAACGCACCCACCGGCGCGACATCACCCTGCTCGCCGGCATCCCCGGCTGGCTGCTCATCCTGGCGGCGGCGGTGATGCAGCGGGCCGCGGACGGCAAGGCCCGGCCCACCCATCTGCGCGCCGTCTGGCCCAACCTCGAGTGCCTCGTCCACGGCGGCGTGCCGATCACGCCCTTTGCCGACGAGCTCCGGCTGGCCTGCGGCCACGGCGTCAATTTCCACGAGGTCTATCCCGCTTCCGAGGCCTTCATCGCCGCCCAGGATGCGGAAAGTTCCCAAGGCCTGCGGCTCATCGCCGACGCGGGCGTGTTCTATGAATTCCTGCCCCTCGCCGACTACGACGAAAACCGGCTGGCCGAGCTCGGCCCCAAGGCGGTGCCGCTGGCCGGCGTCCGCTCCGGCGTGGACTACGTGCTGCTGCTCACCACGCCGGCCGGGCTCACCCGCTACGTCATCGGCGACGTGGTGCGTTTCACCGACACCGCACCGCACCGGCTGATCTACGTCGGCCGCACCCGCCTGCAGCTGAGCGCCTTTGGCGAACATGTGATCGAGAAGGAGGTCACCGACAGCCTGCTCAACGTCTGCCAGCGCCACGGCTGGACGATCGTCAACTTTCACGTTGCCCCCGTGTTCGCAAATTCCCTCACCGGCCAGACCCGCGGCCGGCACGAATGGTGGATCGAACTGCGGCCCGGCACGGTCGCCACCCCCACCGGCCCGCTGCTCGCCGCCGAACTCGATGTGGAACTGCAGCGGTTGAACGAGGACTACGAGGCCAAGCGCCGCGGCGGCGGCATGGACGCCCCCTCCGTGCGCCTGGTGATGCCCGGGGTTTTCGAGCAATGGATGCGCAGCCGGGGCAAATGGGGCGGCCAAAACAAGATGCCCCGCTGCCGCAGCGACCGCGAGATCGCCGACGAACTCGCCCAGCTCACCCGGTTCAAGACCGACACCCAGCCGCCGTGGAACCGGCCCTGAAAAGCCGCGCCGGGATTGGCACGGACAGTGCTCTGTTCACCGGCAGTGGCGCCGTTCGGACATGGACGGACGCCGCCCGGTCCTGACCGACCGGTAAAACAGCAAGCCATGGGGAGCCGGCGTTAGGGGTAATCGCCGGCTCCCCTCTTGTGGTCTGAATTGCGCGCAATTCAGACCACAAGCCCTCCGTAGCTTCACGCGAAGGAGGGCCAAACCTTCCTGCCTCCAATTCTGGGCAAAGAAAACTCACCGCAGCACCAGCGCGACCGCCGCCAGCATCGCCAGCGCCCCGGCCAGCCGGGTGAGCAGGACACCGCGGCCCGCGTGCTGCTCCAAACTGGTGAACCAATGGCCCACCCACCACACGATGATCACGCTGAAAAGCCCGCGGGTGCTGTAAACGATGTTCACCGCCGTCGCGTTGCCCCAGATGCCCAGCGTCAGCGCAATGCCGCCGTTGGTCAGCGCGTTGCAGCCCGCGCCAATGCCCACCCAGCGCCAGGCGCCGGGTTGGAGGCCGCGCAGTCCCCCGCGGGCAAAAGCCAGCAGCCCGAAAGAATAGATACCCACCAGCAGGAACATCGGCGGAAAGAAATTGCCCGCGCCCCAGGCCGGCGCCCATTTCTGCACCAGCACATCGCTCAGCGAATACAGCGCGGCGCTCAACGCCGTGAGCGCCACCGTGCCGCCCACCCGCCGGTGCGCACCGCCGCCGCCAAAATTCAACAGGCCCACGCCGAGCGTGCTCAACCCCGCCCCGATCCACCACGCCAGCGGCACCTCGCCCACCCGCAGCAGGCTGCTCAGCAACGCAACCAGGATCACCTTCACCCCCATCACCGGCGCCGCCACCGACACGTCGCCGCGCGTGATCGCCAGAAACATCGTCACCTGCCCGAGCAGGAAGATCACCGCCACCACCGCCGGCTGCCCGTAGGCCGCCAGGGGCACGGAAGCCGGACCCTGCCAAAACCACAGCGGCAGAAAAATCAGGGCGCTCGCCCAGTTCGCGATGAAGGTCGTCCGCCACACCCCCACGCCGAAGTCCCCCGCCCGCTTCAGCGCGAGCATGCTCACCACATAGAGCAGCGCACAGACCAGCGGGATGAACAGATAGGCGGGAAACTGCATGACGGGAAAAGGCCGCGCACAATGGGCCGCCCCGCCCTACGCCCTCAATGCTTAATCGGCGCCCGCCGCCTCACTTGTGGTCCGTGCCGGGCAGCGCCAGGCCCAGGACCTCGATGAACTTCTTCATCGCCGGGGTGAGCACGCGGCCCTTCCGATGCAGGATGGCCAGCGGCCGCGTGAAGTCCTTGCTCTTGAAACGCACCGCCTTGAGCGAGCCCTGCGCGATCTCCTGCTGCACCGTCGCCATCGGCACAATCGCGATGCCGTGGTCGATCTCGACCGCCCGCTTCACCGTCTCGATGTTGTCGAACTCCATCACCGGCTCGATCTCCAGCTTGTTGTCGCGGAAGATCTGGTCCACCGCTTTGCGCGTGGGGATGTCGGGGTCGAAGCCGATGAACCGCTGGCCCGCCAGCTCCTTGAGGTCGATCTCGGTCTTCTTCGCCAGCGGGTGGTTCGGATGCGCGATGAGCACCAGGTGGTCGTTGCGGAAGGCCAGGGCCTCGATCTGCCGGTGCTTCACCGGGAAGGCCACCAGGCCGAAATCCACGCTGTTGTGCAGGATGTCCTCGTAAACGAGGTTGGAGCGCCGGTATTCCACGCGCACGTTGACCGAGGGGTAGTCGTGCAGGAACTTCTTGATGAAGGGCGGCAGCTCGTGGAGCCCGATGGAATAGATCGTCGAGATGCGGATCGTCCCGCTGATCACCTTCTTCATCTCCTGCAGCTCGCTCAGGAGCTTGTCATAGGTGTGCAGCATTTCCTTCGCCGCCTCGTAAACCCGCTGGCCTTCGCGCGTGAGCTGAAACTGCTTCTGGCTGCGGTCGATCAGCAGGGTCTTGAAATGCCGCTCCATCGCCCGGGCCTGCTGGCTCACGGCCGACTGCGTGATGCCGTTGAGCTTGGCCGACTTTGAAAAACTCTTCGTCTCGACCAGGTCGGCGAATATCTTGAAGTTCTCGATTTGCATGACTTTGCGGTTTCCTCCTGACATAAACATTCCTAATCATATGGCAAACCCATAAGCCCCGTTGTTAATGATCACCTACGAGGAATTCAAAAGCCGGGCTGATGCCGTGCGGGCGCAAATCGCCGCCGCCTGCGCCCGGGCCGGCCGCGATCCGGCGGAGGTGGAGCTGCTCGCCGTGACCAAGACCCACGCGGCCGCCGCCGCGGAATTTGCCGCACGCTACGGCCTGCGCGCGGTGGGCGAAAACCGCGTGCAGGAAGGCGTGGAGAAGCGTGCGCAGTGCGCCGCCCCGATCGCCTGGGAGCTGATCGGCCACCTCCAGTCCAACAAGGCGAAGCTCGCCGCAGCCCATTTCGACCGCGTGCAGAGCGTGGACAGCGAAAAACTGCTCAACCAGCTCGACCGGGCGGCGGGGGAACTCGGCAAAACGCTCCCCGTTCTCCTTCAGATCAACGCCGGCCACGACCCTGCGAAATTCGGCGCCGAGCCGGCGGACGCCCCGCGGCTGCTCGACGCCGCGCTGGCCAAACCCCATCTCCGCGTGGACGGGCTGATGACCATCGCGCCGCTGGCGGACGATCCCGCGGTGGCGGCGCGCACCTTCGCCCACCTGCGCGAGATCCGCGACCGGCTCGCCGCACAGACCGGCGCCCCCTTGCGCGAGCTCTCCATGGGCATGAGCGGCGATCTCGACGCCGCGATCGCCGCCGGCAGCACGCTGGTGCGCGTGGGCACCGCCCTGTTCGGGGAACGGTAAAAAATCCGCCGGCGCCGTTTACGGATTGCCTCGCCGCCGGAATCACTTTCGGTTCCGGGCGTGGAGACGAAAGTGCTGAGTGCCGGCCAGCGGGAGGCGTTTCTGGGATTGCTCGACGATCCGGGCATCACCGTCCGCCAGGCCCTGCTGGCCCATTTCCAAACCCTCGGCGAACCGGCCCAGCGTTTCCTCCAGGAGGTGGCGCGCAGCCCGCACCGGATTCTGGCCCGCCACGCCGCCTGGTATCTCGACGAGCTCCGGTTCAGCGACCCCGTTGCCGAATTCCGCGGTTTCATCCGCTCCCTGAACTACGAGCTCGAAACCGGCGCGTTTCTCCTCAGCCGCACCGTGCAGCCGCGGCTCGACATCGGCGCCTGCTGCGCCGCGCTCGACGGCATCGCCGGCCGCTGCCGCGAACTCATTTCCGAGCCCGCCACGCCGCGCGAAAAATGCCGCATCATCAACCGCGTGCTGTTCCACGAATGGGGGTTTCACGGCAACCTCGAGCACTACACCGATCCGCAAAACAGCTTCCTCGACCGCGTGCTGGAACGCCGCAAAGGCATCCCCGTCTCCCTGAGCATCCTCTACCTGCTCGTCGCCGAGCGGCTGGAACTGGAGTTGGAGCCGGTCGGCATGCCCGGGCATTTCCTTGTGGGGTGCTTCCTCGAAGCCACGCCGTTTTTCATCGACCCTTTCGACAAGGGCCTCTTCCGCGACGCCGACGAGATCTTCGACCTGCTCCGGGCCAACCGCCTCGAGCTCAAGATCACCGACCTCGCCCCCTCCCCCGTGCGCGAGGTGCTCTGCCGTTGCTGCCGCAACCTTGTGAACCACTACCACGCCGCGGGTGATCCGGTCCGCGCCCGGCTTTTTGCGGGATTCGTCGAGGAGTTCGAATCCACCCACGAGCGGCACGCCACGTGATTTTCGGTTTTTGATTTCCGATTTTCGATTTGGCGCAACCCGCGTGCCGCTGTTTCAATCGAAAATCTGAAATCAAAAATCGAAAATTCCGCCGTGCACACGCTCGCCGACCTGGCGCACTGGTCCTTTGCCGGCACGGCGCTGGCGGTGCTAGGCCACCCGATCAAACACTCGCTCAGCCCGCCGATGCACAACGCCGCGCTCGCGGAACTGGCCCGCACGCAGCCGGCCTACGCCACGTGGCGCTACTTCCGGTTCGACGTGCCGCCGGCCGACCTGCCGCAGGCGCTGGCGCTGCTGCACGCCAAAAATTTCCACGGCCTCAATCTCACCGTGCCGCACAAGGTGCTCGCCCGCGACCTGGTCGCCGCGGTCGATCCGGCCGCGCAACCGGTCGGCGCGGTCAACACCCTGCGCCGCACCGCCGCCGGCTGGCAGGGGTTCAACACCGACGGCTACGGCCTGGCCGCCGCCATCCGCGAAACCCTCGGCCGCGACCTGCACGGGGCGGACATCCTGCTCCTCGGCGCGGGTGGAGCGGCGCGCGGTGCGGCCGTCGAGTGCCTGCAGCGGAGCTGCCGCTCGCTGTGGATCGCCAACCGCACCGCCGCCAACCTGGCAACCCTCCTAACCGCCGTGGGTCCCGTGGCCGGGCCGATCCCCGTGCGCGGCTTCGCGCCGGACGCCCCGCCCGCGGACTTTCCCGCCGGCGCGATCGTGATCAACGCCACCTCCGCCGGCCTGCGCGAAACCGACCCCGCGCCGATTGATTTGCCGCGGCTGCCCCGGCCCGCTTGCGTCTTCGACATGATCTACAACCCGCCGCGCACGCCGCTCCTCCGCACGGCCGAGTCCCTCGGGCTGCCTTTCGCCAACGGTCTGGCCATGCTCGTGCACCAAGGAGCGAAAGCGCTCGAGATCTGGAGCGGCGTCCCCGCCGCGACCACCGCGCCGGCCATGCACGCCGCCCTGAACCCCGCCTGACCCATGGCCGCCTACGCCGAAATCGCCACCGCCTTCCCGTGGTTTTTCCCGCTCGTCGCCTTCGTGTTCGGCGCCTGCATCGGCAGTCTTCTCAACGTCGTCATCTACCGGGTGCCGGCGGGCAAATCCGTCGTCACGCCCGGCTCGCACTGCGGTTGCGGCGCCCCGATCGCGTGGCACGACAACATCCCGGTCCTCAGCTGGTTCATTTTGCGCGGGAAGGCCCGCTGCTGCGGGCGGCCGTATGCGTTTCGCTACGCCTTCGTCGAGCTGCTCACCGCAGGGCTGTTCCTCGCCTGCTGGCTGCTTTTCCCGCCGGCCAAGGCCGTGTGCGGGATGGTTTTTCTCAGCCTGCTCGTCGGGGCCACGTTTATCGACCTCGACCACATGATCATCCCGGATTTTTTCACGATCGGCGGGGCGATGATCGGCCTCGCGCTCTCGCTCCTCGTGCCTGCGCTGCACGGGCAGACCGGGGGCATCTGGGTCGTGGACAGCCTGCGCGCCGGCACCGCTTCGATCCAGGGCATGCTCCTCGGCTCGGGCCTCGTGCTGTGGATCGCGCTCATCGCCGAGGCGGTGCTGAAAAAGGAGGCGATGGGTTTTGGCGACGTGAAATTCGTCGGCGCGATCGGCGCCTTTTGCGGCTGGCAGGGCGCGGTGTTCGCGATGTTTGGCGGCGCCGTCGTCGGCACGGTGTGGTTCGCGGTTGCGCTGCTCTGGCAGAAGCTCAGCGGCCGGGCGGCCCCGGTCGCCCCCAAGGCCGAGACGCCCGAGGGTGAAGCCGCCCCGCTGGGCTTTGGCGTCCACGTGCCCTTCGGCCCCATGCTCGCCATCGCCGGCGCGCTTTATTTCCTCTTTTTCGAAGGCCTGGTCGCGGATTATTTCTCGCAGATCGGCGCGCTGCTCTGAACCACTGCCGCGCCGTCGCCGGTGCGGGTGTGCAGCACATCGGGCTCCTGGCCGTGTTTTTCCCGGTAGGCCGCCGCCACCCGCGCCGCCTGCTCCCGGGTGAATTCCGGGGCCGTCAGCGCCATCACCGCGCCACCAAAGCCGCCGCCGGTCAGGCGCGCACCGTGGACCCCCGGTGCGCGCACCAGTTCGTCCACCAGGAAGTCGAGCTCCGGGGTGCTGTTCTCAAACAGTGCCTGCGAGCTCCGGTGCGAAGCCGTCAACAGCCGGCCCGCCGCCGGCAGATCACCCGTCCGCAGCGCGACCACGCAGGCGTCCACGCGGGCGATTTCTTCGATCACATGCTTGGCCCGCCGGTAGGCCTCGGGCGGGAGTTTCCCGCGCGCCGACTCCAGCATCGCCGGCGTGGCCTCGACGAGCTGCCCCACCCCCAGCGTCTGCGCGGCGGCCATGCACTCGCGGTGCCGTGCCGCATACAGACCGTCCACCAGCGCGTGCTTGGTGTGGGTGTTGAAGATCCAGAACTGCGCGCCCGCCGGCAGGGGCACGGTGTCAAACCGCGGGCCGCGGCAGTCGATGAACACGAGACGATCCTTTTGTCCAAAGCCGGACACGCCCTGGTCGAGAATGCCGCAGGGCACGCCCACAAAATGATTCTCCGCGTGCCGTCCGATTTTCACCACCGTCTCGCGTGCCGGCCGCTGCCCGGTGAGCTCCAGGAAAGCCAGCGCCGACGCCAGCTCGATCGCCGCACTGCTGCTCAGGCCCGCGCCGGAGGGCAGGTCCGACACCGCGTAGAAATCAAATCCGGCCGGCGCTTTCAGCCCGAATTCCGGCAGCGCCGCGAGCACGCCGAGCGGGTAATTGATCCAGGCCCCGTCCCCGTCTGCTTTTTTCAGCGCGGCGGCGCCCTGCGTCACCACCCCCGCCTGTTGCTCGCTCGCGAATCGGCGCACTCCGTCCGCGCGCGGCGCCAGCGCCACCCACACACCGCGGTCAATCGCGGCGCCGAGCACCGTGCCTCCGTTGTAGTCGGTATGGTTGCCGATGAACTCGATGCGGCCGGGCGCGCGTGCGATCACGGCCGGGCTGCGGCCAAAGGTGGCATGGAAGAGGGTCAGCAGTTTTTCTCGCATGGAAAGGGGCGGCCGGCCGGGCGCATCGGCGGCCGGGGCCTCGCCTTGGCGCGCTTTTACCATGACCCCGAGCAGATACTCCATCGCCGCCACGCGGGTGACGCCGCGCTCCGCGGCCATCTGGTCGGCGCGCTTTTGCAATTGCGCCGCCATCACCGCGGCCGGTGCGGGCTCGGCGCCCAGCCGGCGGCAAAGTTCCGTGAGTTGCTCGTGTTCGGTCATGCGGGATCCGTCACGGTGATCGTCGGCACCGCCTCCGCCGCCAAGCCCAATCCCGCGGCCGGTTGCATCGACATCAGGGTCAGCAACGCCAACCCGGCAAAGCCGTCGACCCCGGCCGCGGCCGAGCGCAATTCGCCAACCTTGCGGCCTTCTTGCCACAACTCCGCCGGCACGGGCGGCGGCGAGCCGCGGCCGGTGACACGCAGCAGCCGACGCCGCACCCGGCCCATGGCTTTCAACCGCGCCATCACTTCCTGCCCGAGGTAACAGCCTTTCGTGTAGGAAATCGCATCCTGCTCCAGCCCGCCCTCGTTGGGCAACTCGCCGGGACCGATGTCCGCCGGCACCGCCGCAATTCCCGCCAGCACGCGCCGGCGCTCCATCCCGCCGGCGTCCACTTCGGTCCGATCCGCCAGATAGGCTCCGACCTGCTCCTTGGCGACCCGCGGAAACACCCACTCCACGCTTTCCGCTCCCCTCCGGCCGGCAAAGGCCAGACTGCCGGGCACCGCCTGCCGCAGCGCGGCCGGCTCGACCGTGCCCAGCAGGGTGACCGCTTGCCAATCCGCCGTCTCATCCGTGATCACCACATCGTCGGCAATGATGTAGGCCTCCAAACGCTCACGGATGACCGGCGTCGGGCAAAAATAACTCGCCAGCCAGAACGTGTCCCGCCCGTCTCCGCTCACCACAAAACTGTCGGCCAGCACCCGGCCCTTCTGATTCAGCCACAATCCATAGATCGCGCCTCCTGCCATCAAATTGCGCAAGTCGTTGGTAAACTGACCCTGAAGAAAAGTTAATGCATCGTCCCCACTCACCCGCAACCATGCTAATGGCTGCCAAGGGTGATAACCGGTGATTTTTGAGAAAAACATCGAAAATTTATTTATATGGTTACAAACAAGTTACGAACAAAATTGATAGAATTTGATAACTTTCTGTTGACGGTGAGCGAAAATCTCCTACCTATCAAATCATCAAATTTCACTTCTCCCGCCTAGCGGGAGTTTTGGGGTAACTAAGAAAGCAAAGGCCGGCCGCTTAGGGGTAAGCGGCCGGCCACTTTTTTATCCGCCGCGATCGGCGTCAATGACGGACGCGAGGCTTGCTCCGCCGCCAATGCCCTCCCCAAGCTGGCCCTTCATGCAGAAGACTTCCGACATCAATGTCGTCGAGACCCGGGTCCTGCCCTCGCCGGCCACCCTCCTCGCGGAACTCCCCAAGACGGATGCGCAGGCGGATTTCGTCACCCGCGCCCGCCGCGATATCCACCGGCTGATTTTCACCGACGACCGGCGGTTCCTGCTGATCGTCGGTCCCTGCTCGATTCACGATCCGGCGGCCGGGCGAGAGTATGCGCGCCGGCTCGCCACGCTCGCCCGCGAGGTGGCCGACCGCGTGATGATCGTGATGCGCGTGTATTTCGAAAAACCCCGCACCACCGTCGGCTGGAAGGGCCTCATCATGGATCCGCACCTCGACGGCTCGCACGACATCGCCGCCGGCTTGCGCCTCGGGCGCACCTTCCTGCGCGACGTGCTCGACCTCGGCCTGCCCACCGCCACCGAGTTTCTCGATCCCATCACGCCGCAATATGTCGCCGACCTCGTCTGCTGGGGCGCCATCGGCGCGCGCACCGCCGAGTCGCAGACCCACCGCCAGATGGCCTCGGGCCTTTCCATGCCCCTCGGTTTCAAGAACGGCACCGACGGCTCCATCCAGACCTCGATCAACGCCATCAAGGCCGCCGGCCAGCCGCACACCTTCCTTGGCATCAGCACGGACGGCGCGGCCTCGGCCGTCGCCACCCGCGGCAACCCCGACTGCCATGTCGTCCTGCGCGGCGGCACCGCCGGCCCGAACTATTCGCCCGCGCACATCGCCAACACCGAAGCTTTGCTCACCAAGGCCGGCCTGCCGCAGTCCATTCTCGTGGACTGCTCGCACGACAATTCCGCCAAGCAGCCCGAGCGCCAGCCCGAGGTCATGCACGAGCTGCTCGCCCAGATCACCGCCGGCAACCGCTCCATCATGGGCGCGATGATTGAGAGCAACCTCGCCGCCGGCAACCAGCCCTTTCCCCAGCCCCGGGAAAACCTGAAGCACGGCGTCAGCATCACCGACGCCTGCATCGACTGGCCCACCACCGAGCGGCTGATCCGCGAAATCCATGCCGCCCTCGCCCCGCGCTTTGGCTGAGATGGCTCACCGCGAAGACCGCTAAGATCACGAAGCCCTGGCTAAAATATTTCTACTACTGCACCGTGGCTTTTCATTTTTCTTTCGTGTTCTTCGTGCCCTTCGTGGTTAAAAATTTCCTTCCATGAAAACTCCCATCCGTGTCGCCGTCACCGGCGCAGCCGGCCAGATCGGTTACGCCCTCCTCTTCCGCATCGCCTCCGGCGCCATGTTCGGCCCCGACCAGCCCGTCATCCTCCAGCTCATCGAGGCCCCGGTCGAGAAAGCCCTCAAGGCCCTCGAAGGTGTCGCCATGGAGCTCGATGACTGCGCCTTCCCGCTGCTCAAGGGCATCGTCCAGACCTCCGACCCTGCCGTCGGCTTCAAGGACGCCAACTGGTGCCTCCTCGTCGGCGCCAAACCCCGCGGTCCCGGCATGGAGCGCGCCGACCTGCTGAAGGACAACGGCAAGATTTTCATCGGCCAAGGGCAGATCATCGACGCCGTCGCCGCCGCCGATGCCCGCGTGGCCGTCGTCGGCAATCCGGCGAACACCAACTGCATGATCGCCGCCTCTCAGGCCAAGCGGCTCCCGCCCGAGCGCTTCACCGCCATGGTGCGCCTCGACCAGAACCGCGCCCAGTCCCAGCTCGCCCAGAAGGCCGGCGTCGATCTCACCGCCGTTAAAGATATCTTCATCTACGGCAACCACAGCCCGACCATGTTCCCGGCCTTCGCGCACGCGAACATCAACGGCCAGCCCGCCGCCAAGGTCATCAACGACGACGCGTGGTTGCAGGGACCCTTCTGCGAGACCGTCGGCAAGCGCGGCGCCGCCATCATCGCCGCCCGCGGCGCCTCCTCGGCCGCCTCCGCCGCCAACGCCCTCGTGGACCACGTCCGCTCGCTCGTCACGCCCGGCGCCGTCCACTCCGTCGCGGTGAAGTCCAACGGCCACTACGGCTTCGACGCCAACGTCTGGGCCGGCATGCCCGTCCGCACCACGACGCCCGGCAGCTACGAAATCCTCACCCACTACGACCTCAGCGACGCCTTCTCGCAGCAGAAGCTCGCCGCCACCAACAAGGAGTTGGTCGAGGAGCGCGCCTTCGTGGCTGACATGATCAAGTAAACATTCAGCGACGCTGAATCCCCGTCGTTCTCTCACGGCGTCCCTCTCCCGGGACGCCGTTTTTTGTCTCCCACGCCAATCGTCCCGCCGCTCCCGGGACTTTCACTTATTAAGTGAAAGTCTGCGGGCGGGCCTCAACCCATGCGCACGGTCTGCGATCCGGCGCGGAGCGGCTGGCTTTGGCCGCGCCAGATGAATTCGCCCCCGGTCTCCGGCGGCAGTTCCACCGTGGCCTCGACCCGATTGCCGGCGAAGGCCGCGCGTAACTTCACCTGCCCACGCGGATGCGGCAGCGCGACATCCAGCGAGGTCAGCACACCGGGTTGCGGCGCGATGCGCACTTGCCGAAAACCCGGCGCCGCCGGCCGGATGCCCGCAATCGTCGCATGCAGATGAAACACCGGGTGCGCGCCCCATGCATGGCAATCCGACCGCGCCGGCTCGGGACTTTCCACCGGCGTCTTGAAACCCTGCCGCACCAGCTCCCGCCACATTTCCAGTTTTTCCAAAACGAGGTCGCCGCGACCCGCTTGGCCCAGCGCTTCGAAGAGGTAGTGCTGGAAATAAATTGTCGCCGCCGCGATTCCGTTCGCCGCTGCGTCCGCCCATTTCGTCGGGTCCGGCACCCGCAGCCCGGCAATGACCGCCAGTGCCTGGGCGTGTTGGCTGAACGTTTCGTGCGCCGTGTCGTTGGCCCACAAGCCGCGCGCCTCGGCCCAGAAATGTCGTGTGATGGCATCCGCCAGTGCCGCGGCACGCACCGTCCAACGCTGCGCCAGCGCCGGCTCGCCCACCCAGGTCTCCAGTTCCGCCGCAGCCTGCAGCGTGATGAGATATTGCAGGTTCACCAGCGCCGAGCGCCGGCCCTCGAGCTGGCCCGGCGCCCAGCCGGCTTCCCAGCCCGGCACCCAGTCGGCAAAAAGCCAGCCCGGCGGTTTCACCAGCAGGCCGTTCTCGTCGGTTTCGGTCTGCAGCGCTTCCATCAGCGCGCGCAGCCCCGGAATCCGCTGACGCAGCCACGGCAGATCGTCGCGCCAGAGCGCGAAGTCGCGCAGCATCCACGGCCAGATCATCGCAAAGGTCGCGCTCTCCTGCCGCTCGAACGACGGGTGCCGCATTGTCGGATACCCGCCGCGGCCCCGCGAGAGGTCGAACAGCTCCATGCCGCGGCGCGGCAGCCGGTCGTCTCCGGCAAACACATACGCCAGCAGCATCTGGATGCGCGTGTCGGCCACATACATCATCTGCTCGTAATAGGGACAGTCCACAAACACCTCGTGCATGCAGGCGCGCAGTCCGCGCTCGCTCAGTTCGATGACCGGACCGAGCGTCGCATCGTCCGCGGCGAATCTCGCGGTCGATACCAGCGGGAAACCGGTGCGCTCCACGCCGAGGCGGTGCAGCGTCACGGGTTTCGCCCCGGTCTTGATGCTCACCATCAGGTAGCGGCCCGAACGCCACCACGGCGAGCCGGTCCAGCGCCGCCCGCTCCCGCCGAGGATCCAGCGGTCGCCAAACCCGAAGAACAGCTTGTGCGCCACCGCCCCGCGGTGGCCCTTGGGCCCGGGCGTGTTGCCATATTTGTTCGTGGTCGTCTCCTCGCGTTCAAAGAGGGACTCCGCCCAATCCACCCGCACCTGCGCACCGGCGCCGCCGGAGAACTCCAGCAGCGCGTAGCCGCAGAGGTAGTCGTCCGTATCAATCAGCACGGTTTCCTGATGCCGCGCCGGCAGCTTCAGCGCCTCGCCGTGCTGCAGCAGCCGGTTCCAGCCGGCCGCCGTCGCCGCGTCCGGCGCCAGCTCCGCACCAAACCGGACGCTTTTCCCTGCCGTCCAGCGCGGCACCTGTGCCCGCACGCTTCCGCCGCTCCAGAAATCATGCCGCTGCTCGGGCAAAGATGCCGGATGCAACCGCCAGCCACGGGCGACGATGCCGCAAGGATTGAACTCCACGGGCGCCCGCACCACGGACGGTTTCACCCACTGCGCCCGCTTGGGATCGAACCGTGCCAGATCCACGACGGCCGAACCGCCGAGAACGTGATAGGAACGTCCGAGCGGCGGACCCCACTTCATGCCCGAAAGTTTCGTCACCCGCCAGGGCGCCGGGCCCGTGGTGAAGCGTTTGGCCGCCGCGCCCAAACCGGCGCAGGCAAAGCCGCCGCGCCAGGTCATCCGCGAATCCGGCGCCTGCGGGGTCGTCGCCCACCATACCAACGCCTCCAGCCGGTGCGCTCCCGGCTTCAACTTCAGTTCGTAGGTGGCAAAGGACCAATGCGACACGTCGCCCGAGTCGGGTCCGCGTGCGATCAACGCCCCGTCCAGCGCCAGCGTGTAGCAAAGATCCGCGCTCACCTGCAGCCGCACGGTCTCGGCACGCGCCGATTTCAGGTTGAGCCGGAACAGCACGAAACCCGGCTCGCGCTCCCCCATCTCCGGGTGCCACAGCCACGCCGCGCCGTCGAGCGCGTGCAAGGCTTCCATGTTCGGCGTGCCTTTGGGAACAGCCGGGGCGGGCACCCGGCGGCAGACACTCTCTCCGGCAAAGGGGGCAAAAAGCATCCCTAGGCACCTAGCGACTGCCCGACCGCGGGCGAGAAATATCCCAAAATCAGCCAATCACCCCGGCCAGCGCCGGGCTGACGGCAAACGCGCTCCGCACCGCGGCAAACTCCTCCAGCAGCTCGCGCGGCGATCCCGCCCGGGGAAAAACCAGGTCCAGCGCCCCGCCGGTGCAGCGCACCTGCGCCTCCACCCCTGCCACCCGGATCAGGCACTCGCGGCAGTCGGCCGGATAATCAACGCTGAGCGTCCCACCGTCCGCCAACGCCTCGATCGCATCAATCACCGCCTCGACCTGCACTCCCTTTTTGAGCCCGAAGCTGATCTCGGTGAAAAACCCGGCGAAAATGCCGGCAAACTCCTCCGTCTGCGCGAGGTCGCCGTTGCGCAGGCTGTGCAGCGTTTGGGTCACCCCGTAGCGCGAGGGCTCCGCTTCCTCGAGGGCGTAGGCGATTTCCACGGTAAAATCTTTCGCGTTCAGCACGGCGAGCGGCGGGGTCAGCGCCAGCGCGATGTCCTTGCGCTTGTAGCCGAGCCCCGTGCGCACTTTTTGAAACAGCGCCTCGGCCTGTTCGCCCAGTTCGCCGGCGCAGATTTTGCCCAGAAACGCGTTGGTCACCGCGTTGGCGGCGTCGGGCAGCGTGTGGTGCCCTTTGCGAAACCCCGCGAGCTGCTTCACCGCGCCGCCGCTGCGGCCGGTGAAGCCGATGCCGGCGATGATGGCGGAGGGCAGTGGTGACGGCATGACAGCCCGAGCAAACGCCGGGCAGCCGCCACCGCCAGCCTGAACCTCAGGCGGCGGTCCGGCGGGGGCCGCCGCGGCACAGCGCGATGAGGCCCACGATGGCCAGCACGGGCAGCCACACGGGCGCCAGGGCGGCCACCACGACCAGCGCGACGGCAAACAGCCCGGCCACGGTCAGCGAAACCGTCACCCAGGCCAGCAACAGCCCGGCGGCCAACAGGCCGAAGGGCAGCATGAGGACGGGGGCGAATTTGAATGCCAGCACCAACAGCACGAGGCCGAGCAGGATCTTGAGAAAGGTGTTCATACCTCCAGAACCCGCCAGCCGGCGAAAAGTTTCAACGACCTGAACCCGCAGAGACCGCCTTGCCGCCAACCACGGCTTCAACCGCGCGGAGGAAGGAGTCGCTGAGCAGGTTCACCGTCATGTCCTGCGGGAGGTAACCGTCGATGTTCTTGAAGGCCTCGGCCATGGACTTGGAAACCTCGATCCGCACGAAGGCCTCGGACCCCTCGGC
Organism: Opitutaceae bacterium; assembly: GCA_026125215.1. Lineage (GTDB taxonomy): Bacteria > Verrucomicrobiota > Verrucomicrobiia > Opitutales > Opitutaceae > UBA2377. Next base: position 14,738 of record JAHCLN010000002.1, on the reverse strand, counting down.
CGAGTAGGCGCCGAGCTTGAGCCGGGTCGCCTCGGCCTCGGCCTTGCCGAGCGCCTCGATGGCCTGCGCGCGCAGGAGCGCGGCCTCCTGTTCGCCCTGGGCGGCAAGCACGTTGCGGTTCTTGTCGGCCTCGGCGGCGAGCTCCACGCGCTTGGCGGCGGCGGTGGCATCGAGCACCTGCTGCTCGGCGAGCTTCTGGGCGTTGAGGATGCCGACCTCCTTGTCGCGCTTGGCGTCCACGACCGCCTTCTCGTAGGCCGCCTGGGCCTCGGCCTTGGCGCGGTCGGCCCGGGCCTCGGCGGCGCGGGTTTCCTCGATGGCGCGCAGGCGCTCCTGCACGGCCACCTGCCGGGCCTTGATCTGCTCGACGTAGGCGGGGTCGAGCCCGATGTGCTCGATGACGAAATTTTCGACGATGACGCCGCGCTTGCGCAGCTCGGCCTCGGGGGACATGAGGGCCGAGGAGATGTCGCTCTGCAGTTTCACCAGCCCCTCGCCGGAGTAGGCGTCGAGCGCGGTGCGGGTGGTGGCCTGGTCCTTCACGACGCGCATGAGCTCGGGGCGCAGGATTTTCTCCTCGACGTTTTCCCGCACGGTTTTGTGCAGCTCGACGACATAGGCGGGATCACGGCGCCAGCGGATGTTGAGCGAGATGCGCATGTCCTGGCCCTCGGAGGACTGCACGAGGTAGCTGTCGCGGCCGCGGCCCTCGCCGTAGGTGGACATGGCGGCGTCGTTCATCACGAAGACCTGCGAGGACATGTCATACTTGAAGATCTTCTGGGTGAAGCCGGGAAACAGGATGTAGGTCTTGGGCTGGAGCGGCTCGGCCTGCACGCCGCCGTCCCAGGTTTCCTTCACGCCGATCTGGTTGCCCTCGATCGTGGTGATGTCGACGATGAACACGCTGGCGACGAGCAGGGCCAGCAGGATGATGCCGGCGAGGACGAGGGTGATGATCTGTTTCATGGGCAGGGATTACTTGCGGTGCTTGATGAGGTAGAGGGTGCAGATGACGAGATAGACGAGGAAGATGAGCGCGATCAGCGGCAGCAGCAGCCGGATCATGCCGCTCTTCAGCTGGTAAACGAGGGCGAAGACGACCACCCAGGCGACGACGAAGAGCGCCACTATCTTCCAGGAGAAGGGGTTTTTCGGGGTGAGTTCGATAACCGGATCGGGATCGGTCATGGGGGTATTGTGTAGTTGCCCGGGCGCCCGGCGCCAGCGCAGAGTTGCGGCCTGACCAAAAGAACCGTGAACCCCGCCGCCACGCCCGTGCCCGTCGTCTGCGCCGTGATCGAACGCGACGGGTTCGTGCTCATCGCCCAGCGCCCGCCGCACAAGCACCTCCCCCGCAAATGGGAGTTTCCCGGCGGCAAGGTCGAGCCCGGCGAATCCGCCGAAGCCGCCATCGTCCGGGAAATCCGCGAGGAACTCGGCTGCGAGTTCGTCATCACGCGCGCCTTGCCGCGGTTCAACCACGCCTACGCGGTGACCATCGAGATGATTCCCTTCGTCGGCCGGCTCGCCCCGGACAGTCCCGAGCCGCAGGCACACGAACATCTCGGGCTCCGCTGGGTGCCGCCGGCCGGGTTGTCCGCCATGGATCTCGCCCCCGCCGATCTCCCGGTGGTCGCGATGCTCACCGCAGCCGTGCCATGAATGCCGCCCTGCACGATCCCGCCCAGATGCTGCGCCGCCATCTGGTTGCCCGCGGCCATGAACGGCTGGCGGCCGGCCGGCCGCGCCCGACCTGCACACAGGTGAGGAAAACCTTCGCCGATTACTACGGCGATCTGCCGGCGGTGCTCGCCGCCAACCCCCTGAAAGCGCGACAAACCGGCGGGGGCCAGGCCGCGGGCTGCCGTTATGAAAACTGGCTCTTCGAGTCGCACCCGGGCTGGGAGGTGAACGCCACGCTTTTCCTGCCCGCCGACCTGCCGCCACCCTACCTGCCGGTCGTCGTCTCCGTCGGGCACTCCGGCAAGCAGTTCGCCTCCTACCAGCGGCCCTGCCAGTATTTCGCCCGCGCCGGACTGGCGGCCCTCGTTTTCGATCCGCCCGGGATGGCCGGCGAAAAACAGCCCGGCAACGACCACTTCTGCGACGGCGTGCGCTGCCACCTCACGGGCGACACGTCCAGCCGCTACTTCGTGGGCGATGCCCTGCGGGCGATGGATTTTCTCGGCACGCGGCCCGACATCGACGCCCGCCACGGCTTCACACTCACCGGGGTCTCGGGCGGCGGGAATACCTCCGTGTTTGCCGCCCTGCTCGACGAACGCGCCACGTTGATCGCGCCGTCCTGCTGCCTCACGCGGCAGGGCCGGCTCGTGCTCGATCTTTGCTACAGCTCATGTCCGGAAACCCTCATGCCGGGCCGTTTCCGCGACGGGCTCGACGACGGCGATCTGCTGCGGGCCCTCGCCCCCCGGCCGGTGCTGCTCATGGCCGGTGAGGACGACGAGGTCTTCCGCCTCGCCGACACCGCGGAAATCGCCCGCGAAACCGCCGCGCACTATGCGGCGACCGGGGTGGCGGACCGCTTCGAATTTTTCACCGACACCGGCGGCCACGCCTATTCGCTGCGGCAGGCCCGCCGGCTGGTGGAGTTCATTCGCCGGCATCGGGGACCGGCCGCAGCACCTCCGCTGCCCGTGACGGACGAGACCGCGTTTCCCCTGCTTGAGCCTGAAGCCCTCGCCTGCCGGCCCCGGCCCGCGGCCAACATGCTTACCCTCACCCGGGAACGCGCCGAGAACTTGTCCCGCGCGCACCGGCCTCCGACGCCGGAACTCATCCGCAAACTCATCGGTCTGGATAGTTCCGCCGGGAATGCCGCACCGGCACCGCGCACCGAGCCGGTGCGCACCTGGTTTCATGACTGGCAGGAATTCCTGCTCGAGACCGAGCCCGGCATCACCGTGCCGCTGACCGTGGCCCGCACCCGGACAGGCAGCCCGGCCCTTTGGCATTTCGACGATGCGGGCCGGCTGCGGCTCGTGCATCGCGGCGGTCCGCTCACGGTCATGATCGGCCACCTCGACCGGCAAAACCCCAAGGCCGCCCTGTTGAGCGCCGACCTGCGCGGCTGGGGCGAGACCGCCATGGCACCGCATCCCTATGAGTCGGTCTCCTGGGGCGGGACGGATCGCTTCGCCGCCTATGTGGGCACGGCCCTCGGTGATGCGCCCGCCGCCGCCCGCATCCGTGATGCGTGGCGGCTGGCCGAGGCTTTTCCGCCCGCGCCGCGCACGGTGCTCAGCGCCTGCGGGGCGGCGGGGCCTGTCGCCCTGCATCTCGCCGCCTTGTTCCCGGGCCGGTTTGCCGCCGTCGTGCTCCGCGATGCGCCCGCCAGCTACAAGGCGTTGCTCGACACCGACGGCTTCGCCTGGCCGCACGACCTCATCCTCCCCGGCGTGCTCCAGCACTACGACCTGCCCCAGCTCGCCCGCGCCGCAGGCTGCCCCGTGCACTGGCTGAACCCGCTCGACGGCGCCCGCCGGCCGGCGGACGTTCCCGGCGCGGACCAAGGCATGGACGACGCCGCCCATATCGCGCTCGTCCGCGAATTGCTCTACGGCTGACCCCGGCGCATCTGCTGCCGGTAAGCCGAGGGCGCCAGGCCGGTGCGCTGCTTGAAAAGTTTTGAGAAATGAAACTCATCGCAAAGGCCGAGCTCCGCCGCGATGTCCTTCAACGGCCGGCCGTCCTCGGCCAGCAGCACGCAGGCGCGGTCCATCAGCCGCTGCTGCCGGTAACGCGCCGGCGGCACGCCCTTGAGCGCGGCGAACTTTTTGCGGAAACGCTCGTAGGAAAGCCCCGCCCGCGCGGCCAGCGCCGCCCAGTCCGGCCCGCCGCCGGGCGCTTCCAGCTCCCGGCAGACCTCCGGCAACCAGTCCGGTTCACCGGCGGCCGGCACGCCCGCCGGCCGCTGCATCTGCCAAAGCTCCGCCAACACCGCCTGCAGGCGCGCCAATTCGAGGAGACTTTCCGCCGTGCCGCCACCGCGCCCGGCGCAGACCGCAGCCAGCCGGCGGTGCCACGCCGCCACCGGCTCGGCATGCCACACCGGCTCGCGCGGGCTCAGCAGCCCCGCCTGCCGCCATTGGTCGAAAACCGGACCGTGAAAAACGAAATAGATTTCGTCCCACCGGCCGCCCGGACGCGGTCCGTAAAAATGCGGCACCTCCGGAAACAGCAAAAGCAGGTCGCCGGCGCGCACCTCGCGCCGCAGGCCGGAGGCGTCGCCGAATTCCCCGCCGCCGGCCAGCAGGTAAACCACGGCATAGCTGCCCAAGACACGCATGTTGCCGTGACCGATCCCGGCGCTCGCCTGCAACTGTCCGGCCAGGGTGATGCCTCCCATAGTGGAACCCGTGCCCGCCGTGGGAATCACGCGGGCGGCCAGTCCGGTTTCGGCAGGTTTCATGGGTGACCATATTGCACATGCCTGCGGCCAGAACAACTATTCCTTTTCCCGCCGGCACGCGCTATTCTCTGCGGCACCTCACCCCTATGAGCACGCTTGCGCTGCCCGAACTCACGGCCCTCGGCCTGCCGGTTGACACCAACGACGCCGCCTTCGGCTGGCTCCGTTCCTCCGAGGATCTCCTCGGCGACCCCACCGCCCTGCGGACTCGGCTGGAGGACGACGGCTACCTTTTCATCCGGAATTTCTTCCCGCAGGAAATCATCCGGACCGCCCGGCTTTCGATGCTGCGCCGGCTGGACGGCGCCAACCTGCTCGACAAGGCGTATCCGCTGGAAGACGGCATCGCGACCAAGGACAAGAGCATCACCTTCATGCCCGAGCTGGCCCGGGACAATCCCGACGTGCAGCGCGTGGTGTTCGGCCCGGAGATCGTGGGCTTCTACGAAAAATTCTTCGGCGGGCCGATCCGGCACTTCGACTACATCTGGGTGCGTTCGCTCGGCCGCGGCCACGGCACCTCGCCGCACTGCGACCTCGTTTACATGGGCCGCGGCACGCACCGGCTGCTCACCTGCTGGATTCCCTACGGCGAAGTTCCCGTGGATCAGAGCCCGCTGATGCTGCTGGAGAATTCGCACAAGAAATCCGCGCGGATCAAAAACTACCTGGAGTCCGACGTGGACACCTACTGCGAGAACCGGCCCGAACAGGTGAGGAAGGTGAAGGAAGAAGGCGGCTGGAGCCATGCCGGCTGGCTGTCCAACAACCCCGTCTCCCTCCGCGAGAAATTCGGCGGCCGCTGGCTGACCGCGCAGTTCCAGCCGGGCGATTTTCTCACCTTCCGTATGGACATGATCCACGGCTCGCTCGACAACGCCACCGACCGCGTGCGCCTGTCCACCGACACCCGCTACCAGCCGGCCAACGAGCCGATCGACGAGCGTTGGATCGGCGCCAATCCCGCCGCCCACGGCAAGGCCGGCAAGCGCGGCCGGATCTGCTGAGAAGGCCCGGCGGTTTTGCGATCGCGGGGTGGGATTCTCCTGCCGGCCATGGTAGGGTCCGACCTCCGGGCAGGCCGAAAAACAATGCATTGCCTGACGGGCCGACCAGAAATCGGCGCCCCTGCCAGGAGCTATCCGGCTCAGCGCGCCGTGTCGGCCAGCACGGTCAGGCCCTGGTAGATGTTGAGTTCGGAAAAGGTCTGGCTCGTCTCCAGCGATTGGGCACGGTGGTCGTTGGCGGCGGTCGGCGCCGCCACCCGGTTCAGCGCGCGGGCGGCCATGACTTCGGCATCCTGGGGGCGCAGGGCGTTGTTGAGATTGCGCACGTCGGTCTGCAAATCGGCCCGCTGCGCGGCCGTCATGGCCGGTTCCAACGCGTTCACGAAGTTCTCCACGCTGCCTTGCGGCCCCACCAGCCGATACATGTTCTGGATAAAAACATGCGCCGTGTTCGCGCCGGTGCGCATGAAGCCGCCGCCCAGACTGTAGCCGTTCACCAGACCCAGCGCGGGCTCCAGATACTCCGGCAACACCGTTTCGCGCACCGAGGAAATCCAGCCGCTGTGGTCCATGAAAAGCTGCCCCGCCTCCACGCTGGTCATGAAACGCATGAAATCGATCGCCGCCTCCTTGTTGCGGCCGTGCTTGTTGAGATACATCGCCATCGCGGTCAGGCCGGAGCCGTCGGCGGCCCGGCCGTAGTGGAAGCGCCCGACCAGCGGGTCATTCGCATCGGGCTGCGGAAACCGGCGGATGCTCACGGGGAAATCCGCCAGCCGGATGAGGCTCGTCGCATCCCAGGTCCCGGTCGCCACAAACAGCGCATGTCCGTTCATGAACTCGCGCACGGCATCGTCCCGCTCCAGCTGGATGAAACCCGGCCGCATCTCGTGGGTGATCTCGCGCACCAGCTCCAGCGCCGCCTTGAGCTCCGGCCGCCGGTAGTTCCAGCGTCCGCGCAGGTAATCCATCTGCACGTTGCGCTGGTAGCGCGTGAGCTGGCCCTCCCGGTCCATCTCGGCGCTCACGCCCAGCAACGACGAGGACAGCATGAAGTCGAGCAGCCATTCGGCATTCAGCTTGGCCCCGGCGAGGGAGCGCACCGGCCGGCCGGTGCGCGCGGCAAACTCCCGTGTGCGCGCAAACAGGCCGCGCACTTCGTCGAAGGTTTCCGGAAAGCGAAACTCCGGATCATCGCCGACAATCTCGCGCAGCAGGTCCTCGTTGCAGAAAAACCGCATCGTCACCTGGCAAAGCGTCACGGAATAGATCTGCCCGACCTCGGGGGAATAGATCTGCTCGTTGAAGAGTCCGTCGAGAAAGGTGTTTCGCCACGGCACACCTTCCAGCGGCGTGCCGCGGTTGTAGGGGTTGGGCTCGTTGAGCAGATCGGTGATCGGCTCGAAGAAGCGGATCGGCACATCCTGCATGCCGGCAAGAAAGTGGCCGTATTCGATGATGTCGGCGCCGGTGCCGCCCACGAGGTTGGTGCGCAGCCACTGGGCATAGATGCGGCCCGGCACCTGCACCTGCTCCACGCGGATGTGCGGATTGAGTTCCTCGTAACGCTTGATCACGGCTTCGAGCCCGTCCGGCGGCCCGAGCTCGATCTGCCAGTGGGCGATGCGCACCGTCGTGCGGTCATCGGCCAATCCGCCGGGCTTGCTGACCAGAATCCACCACGCGAGGCAGACATAACCGGCCAGCGCCACCACGAGGGCAATGCGTCCGCGCGTCCACCCGGCGCTCATGATGCCCCGTCCTCCCCGGCCGCCAGGCGGGCCTCGATCTGCTTCAACCGCTCGTTCGCCGTGTAGGCGCGCGGATCGGCCGTGTTGAGCCCGAGGTAGCGCGTGAAATAATCGCGGGCCTGCCGCAGGTGTCCCGCCCGCAGCGAAAGCTCCGCGATCTGCAGGAGAAATTCGCCGAGCGCGGGGCCGGTAAGTCCGCCGATGGCATCGGCCGCGAGCAAATCGTTCAGCACGTCATCCAGCGGTTGCTCGTAGAAATCCGGCTGCGGGCGATGACGATCAGCAGGTCGCGCCGTAGCTGCGGGATGGTCAGCCGCGGCAGCAGGGCGTCGGCCTTCGCCAGCCGCTGTGCCGGGCCGCCGGGCTCGGGGAGCATGTAGAGCTGCAGCAGGCCCAGTTTCACCAGGCCGAGCTGCACCCAGTGGTTGTCGGGAAACCGGTTCGCCAGTTGCTCGAAATAATCCGCCGCCTGCGCGTAGTCGGCCCGCGCAAAGTGCACCTGATGCAGCCGGCCGGCCAGATAGAGCGCCGCCGCGCTCACCGCGTCGTCGGCAGACGCCGCCAGCTCCTGGAGCCGGCGCTCCACCGTGCGCAACCGTTCGTCGGTCGTCGGCTGCTGCGCCGCCAGCAGGACGGCCTCGGCCAGCTCCCGCTCACGGGAAGCCTCCGCCCCGCGCAGCGCGAGACCGGCTTCCGTGTAAAGATGCCCGGCAACCTTGCGCCACGCTTCCGTCAGCCGGGAATCGGCCGCCGCGGGCAACGCCGGCAGACATGCCAGCAGGACCACGAGCTTCAGTCGGCGGAGAGGTAACGGAGCAGCCACACCCGCAGCGTGGAAGTTTGCGGCCGCTCCACAAGTCCGGCGTGCGTGATATTTTTCCGGCCGTCCGTCTACAAAACCCCCTGCTCGATCCAGGTATGCTCGCCGGCCACCACCTGCTGGGCCAGGGCGTAGCCTGCCTCATCCGAGTTGCGCGCGACTCCCCGAAAATTCGTCTCGATCCGGGCCAGCGCCTGCACCGCAAAATCATCTGTCAACGCCAGCACCTTGTCCGCCGGGTCGCCTTCGTTGAGCAGTTTCTGCGCATACACACAGGTCGCCGCGAGGGCGAACAGGTCGCTGCCGATGTCGGCGATGCGTCCGAGCAAAATCTGCCGGCGCTCCAGCTTCGGACCGAAGCGCACCATCTGGTGGAACAACGTGCGCGCCATCCGGCGCGCCAGCCGCGCCACGGTGCGCAGGTGCCCGGCCAGGCGCGGGTGGATATCCGCCGGCACGGCCGCCCCGAAGGGCAGCCAGAGCCGTGGATACCAGGCCGCATAAAAGCCGGCCGAACGCAGGGCCGACCTGAGCCGCTCGCCCCACGGCCGCTCGGAGTTGAGCGCGATGCCGGCGACCTTCAGGTGCGGATCGAGCGCCTCGCGCATGATGAAGAGGCGCATGATTTCCGACGAACCCTCGAAGATCGTGGTCACGCGGTTGTCGCGCATCATCCGCTCGACCGGGTGTGGCGCCTCGCCGCGGGCGCGCAGCGACTCCGTGGTCTCGTAGCCGCGGCCGCCGCGGATCTGCATCACGTCGTCGAGGCACATCCACGCCTTCTCCGTAGCCCACAGCTTGCACATCGAGGCCTCCAGGCGGATGTCGGCGTGCTTGTCGCGGTCCACGATGCGCGACGTGGTGATGAGCATGGCCTCCATCGCAAACGCGTGCGCCGCGATACGCCGAATTTTTTCGGCGATGGCGGCATGCTGCCCGATGGGCACGCCCCACTGCACGCGTTCCGCCGCCCACTCCCGCGCGATGGCGAGGGATTTTTTCGCCATGCCCAGCGACGAAGCCGGGATGGAGAGCCGGCCGGCGTTCAGCGTGGTGAGCGCCACCTTGAGGCCGCGGCCCTCGCCGCCCACGATGTTGGCCCGTGGCACACGAACGTTGGTGAAGCGGATGACGCCGTTGTAGAGCGCGCGCAGGCCCATGAACTGGCTGCGGTGCCGCACCGCGATGCCGGGAGATTTTGCCTCGACCACAAACGTGGTGATCTGCGTGCGCGGCTTGCCGTTGACCAGCTTCGGGGGGGTCTTGGCCGCCACGATCAGCAGGCCGGCCTCCGTGCCGTTGGAGCACCAGAGCTTCTCCCCGTTGATCACGAAGTCGTCCCCGTCGGGCACAGCCTCGGTCGTGAGGCGCGCAGGATCGGAGCCCACCCCCCTTTCCGTGAGGGCGAAGGCCGACAACTCCCCGCCGGCCACACGCGGCAGGAATTTCCGCTTCTGTTCATCCGTGCCGAACAGCATCAGCGGCTGCGGCACACCCACCGACTGGTGCACCGACACGTGCGCGAAGGTGTTCATGCAGTGGCTCGCGATGAGCTGGCACGCGCGGCAGTAGGTGGTCTGCGAAAACCCCAGTCCGCCGTATTCACGCGGGACCTTGATGCCGTAGGCGCCCAGCCGGGCGAGTCCGGCCCGGACCGATGCCGGGATTTCCCCGCTGCGGTCTATCGCCTCGGCGTCGACCTCGTGATGCAGAAAAGTCCCAAGGTCGGCCAGAAACCGCGCCGCCCGCTCACGCTCCTCGCCCGCAATCTCCGTCACCGGATGCAGCTTGTCTGGACGCCAACGCCCCATGAACAGGTGCGCCACGAAACTGGGATCGGCGTGCGATTCGCGCGCGGCCTCGGTGACCTGGAGCGCGGCCCGCTGGCCCTCGCTCATCTTGGACATGTCGATGACGGACCGGCCGTCATCGGCTTTGGACTGGTTTTTGGCTTCGGACATGGGGAAGTGCCGCCAACGGCGGCCGGGGTGTTTATGACACAAGCGAACTCACCCCAAGCGCCCGGTCAACGGCCCGCCCGCCCGCCACAGAACATTACGCCGAAAGGAGGCGTAGCCCCACGTCAGATGTTACAGCTTGATCTGACCGGCAACGGCTCAGGTTTCCCTTCTTCACGCATGCCTGGCAACCCGCTCCAGAATGCCCGCGCCCGTTCTTCTCCGCCGGGCGGCATCGCGAGCTGGATGTGATCGAGTCGGGTGAGTATGGGCGTCACAGTCTCTTCCTAATCAAAACCTGTTGGACCGTCGGGTCCCATCGCAAGGGGCAGTTCTCGCTGGTAATTTGAAAGCCTGCTTTCCGATAAAACCCAAGCGCCCGTTCATTGTGCGCGGTGACCCAGCCTTCCATAATCGGGAGATTGGTCGCACGGGCCCACGCGAACATCGGCTCGATCAATTGTTGGGTGACACCTTTTCCTCGCCATGCGGGCGCAGTCCAAACCGAATAGAGATGAGCCACACCGGCCTTGGTCTTGTCCCGATAGACTCCGGCCATCGCCATCGGTGTCTCGCCTTCGAAGCCGAGCATGAAACAAGTGCCTGCATCTTCCTGATAAAACCGCGCGCGGCCCTGCCATTGTTCGTCGGTCAGCGCGGACTCAGCCAGATAGGTTCCGCCAAAGGCCTGCGGGCTTTCCAGCAAAGCCTGCAACCGAATCGCGCGGAACTGCACCCAGTCATCAGCATGGATTTCACGGACGTTCATCGGCTGTTCTTCACTGCCCCAGGCCAATCACGAACGCCAGTGTGCGGTTGAGACGTTGCATGGTTTCGTCATCCAAGCTCCCGATCACTCCGCCGATCTTTGATTGGGATATCGCCATGATTTTATCGACCATGATCTCGGACGGCTGCAACAGGCCGTTTTCCCGGGTCGGCTCCACCGGCACCCGGAAAAGGGGTGTGCCGCTCCGATGGGTTGTGACCAAGCTCACCAACACACTGCCCACCACTTTGCTCAGCTTATCCGCTTGAACGACCACCGCTGGTCGTGGTTTGCCAAACTCGCCGGCTACAACCACGGAAACGATATCGCCCCGCTTCATCACTATTCTTCCGAAAAGTCGGCCGCGGCTTCAATAAACCGCATCACTTCTTCTTCATGCACCGGATCCAGCCGCGCAGCTTGCCGACGCAGCTCCTTGTCAAACCCCGGTGCATCCACATCCGGCACCCAAATCTGCACGGGCTTTAATCCCTGCGCTCGCAGACGTTCACGATAAGCCTGCATCTTGCTTGTCGCCGACTTGGGCTTGGTGGACATGGCGGTAACATGTTACCTCAAGGTGATCCTGTCAAACCAATCATCACCGCTCCAACATCCGTGTTTATCCGTGAAATCCGTGGTCAAAACCCACCCGTTTTCGCTGCCGCTTCCACCGCCGCGCGCATGGCCTTCACGTCGCGGATGATTGCTTCATCGTCACCGAGCTCCTTGGGGTTGCGGAAGCGTTCGAGCAGGGCCGGCAGCTCCGCCGGCAGTTCACCGCCGTGCGCCTCACGCAGGAGGCGCAGTTTTTCCCATTCCTCGAACCCGTCGCGCAGCAGCTCCCAGCGCACCGCGCTGCGCGGGCCGGGATAAAGCAGAAAGGCATCCCCGGCCGGCAGGTAATGCAGATAGGGATGCCCCCAATAAGAAGAATCGCGCAGTGGGTTCTCCGGCCAGGTGGTCCACGCCCAGCGCAGGAAGCCGTCGTAGCCGTTGACCGCCGTGTAGTAGCCGATCCACCCCGCCTCGGCGGGCGGGCTCTTCACAAAGGTGTTGGGCCGCTTCGGGTCAAGGCACACGTAAAAGGTCGTGATGCGCCCCTCGGCCTTGCGGTTCGCAATGTCGCGCAGCAGCTCATCGCTCGCGTGATCGAGAATGATGCTGAACTCCGCCAGATCGAGCCCGGTGTAGTGCGACGGCGCCTGGTTGCCCGCGAGACTGATGCGCAGCCGCGGCGCGTTGGTGCGCACGAGCTCCGTCATCGGCTGCATCATGTGGGCCGGCGCCTCGTCCACCGCCAGCCGCGCGCGCTCCAGCCAGCCTTTCGTCGCGAGGTGACGCTCAAAATCACGCAGGAAGGGCGCCCAGTATTCCGCGAACTCCGGCCCGGCCGTGTCGCAGAGCAGGTAGCGCTCGTCGCCCGTGGCTGCATCGGTGTAGTAGAGCCGTCCCGACCAGGTGAGCAGCGAATAGCAGTTGATCTGCCCGGTGATGCCGCAATCCATCGCCAGTTCCACGTAGCGGTCGAACCTCGTGTAATCGAAAGTCCACGAGCCGTCGGCATGGCGGACGTGCTCCACCATCGAGCGGTAGTCGTCGTGATCGCGCCGGCCCCAAGGCCGGTCGGTGATGGTCGCGGTGATGATCTTCTGGCCCGCGTTGGCGAGTTCCGTGAGATAAGGCCGCATCAGCCGGAAGTGCTCGTCGCTCCACGGCTCCACATCATGCCAGCGCGCGATGGCCCACGGGTGCTGCCACAGGTCGAGGTGGAACTTCCAATCCGCCGGCGCCGGCAGCGTCGCGGGCAGCACCTCCAGCTTGAGCGGAAATTCCAGCGGGACCGTGTCGTCGGCCCGCACCGTCAGCACACCTTCGTAAACTCCGGGCGCCGCATCGCGCGGCGGCTCGACCGTCAGCCACAGCTCGCGCCATGAACCGTCCGGCATCGGTATGCGGGTCGCCTCCTCAAGCAAGTCGCCGGCAAGTTCGCCGTCGGCCAGCACCTGTTTCACGAAGCGGACGCGCGCCTGTAGGGCGGGGTCGCCGAACCCCGCCGTTGAATCACTCGAAGTCGATGGCGGGATGCGGCGATCCCGCCCTGCATCCCCATTTACGCGACGCAGCGGGGAAACCTCCGCCCGCAAACCCTGGCGCCGGACATCGGTCCACACGGCAAAACGACCGTGAACGCGCTCACCACGCCAGGCCGCTGACGACCAATTGCGGACCGGTTGCTCGACCGGCAGCCCGGCTGCGGCCGGCCGGCGGTGGATGTCGGCCACGGTGCCGCCGAGCTCCCGCTTCACCGGCTGTGCGAAAGCATCCACCTCCAGCAGAGTCAGCCCATCCTCGGGCTTCGTAGCAGTGGTGACGGTCACTCGCAGTGACCGCAACTCAACCGGCTGCGGCAGGAGAAACTTCTCCGTCCGCAACGTGGAGGGCACGGGGTCCTCACGCCGGTCCACGAGCACGTCCCAATTTTCTCCGTCTGCGGACCCCTCGATCACATAGTGGTGCGTGCGGCCCGCCCAGGCCATGAACCACACCTGGATCTCGGCCACAGCCCGCGCCTCCGGCAAGTCGAAGCGGATCCACGCCGGCCACTGCTTCGTCGCCCAGTGCAGGATGTTGTCGTCGTGGTTGCCGTTGTTGGCGAATTCCGGGATGTAGCCCGGCTCATAGTGCGAGGCGGTGACCACGGCATCGTGCAGGACATCGCCCGCCAGGGGTGAGGCCAGCCGCGGCGCCGCCGGTTCGCGCAACAGCGCACGTGGGGCAAATTTTTCGGGCGGAGCGGCACACACGACAACCAGCGACAATAGGAACCAACCGACGGGGCGCAACGGGGATGGCATGGCGGGAGACACTGGCAAGGCGCCCGGCGGGCTCAACGGGATTTTGCCGTCATCACCCGTATCCGCACTTGGCCCCTTCAGGTCTGCGTGCCTCAATCGTATCCATGAGGCGCCCCAACCTCCTGCTCATCACCTCGGACCAGCACCGGTTTGACCACCTCGGTTGCATGGGCACGCCCGAGGTGGTGACGCCCAATCTCGACCGCATGGCGCGCGAAGGCGTGCATTTCAACCGCGCCTACACGCCCTGTCCCGTCTGCACGCCGACGCGTGTCTCGCTCCTCACCGGCCAGTATCCCTCACGTCACGGCGCCTATTCCATCGGCGTCACCCTCACCCCCTTTCCGACCGTGACGCTGCCCGGCTTGCTTAATGCCGCCGGCTACCACACCGCGCTTTTTGGCAAGCACCACTTTGTGCGCCGCGACGATGAGATCGCTCACATCGCCGGCCGGTCGAATCCGCCACCAGGCTTCTGGGAAACTTGGAACGGACCTTACGTCGGCTTTCAGGAATTTCAGGCCAACACCGGCCACACCACCAACAACATCCCCGAGGCTCACTACCGGGTTTTCCTCGAGCGCGCCGGCGTGGATTACAAACCGTGGTTTCACCGGCTGCGTGATGACTACTCACGCTTCGAAGTCGGCAGGTGGGAAATCCCGGCGGAGTATCACGACAGCTCATGGGTCGCACAGGTGACCAATGACTACCTGCGCCGGCGCGCCGCCACGGACCAGCCGTGGTTTTGCTGGGCAAGTTTCCAAGATCCTCACGAACCGATGGTTTGCCCCGATCCATGGTATTCGCAGGTCAACCCCGACAAACTCCGCCTCTACGCCGATTACCGTGAGGGCGAATTCGACGACCGGCACGAAATCTACCGCCGCATGCGCGAGCGCGATTTCGGGCGCTTCGACGACGGCCATGGCTTCCCTTCCTGCTTCGGGGATTTTGAGCGCCGGGGCATCGAGCGCGATTCGCTCCGCGCCACGATCGGCATGGTCAATTTCATGGACAACCGCATCGGCGCCATTTTCCGCACGCTTGAAGCAACCGGCCAGTTGGAAAACACGCTGGTCGTTTACACCACCGATCACGGCGAGATGCACGGCCATCATGGTCTGTGGGGCAAGGGTG
>JAHCLN010000199.1 GCA_026125215.1 Opitutaceae bacterium | reverse complement strand
TCATCGGCGAGCCGGTGCTCCTGCGCATCGGCGATTTCAACGACTGATTTTCCGTCCATGCCACGCATCGTCCAAAAATACGGCGGCACCTCCGTGGGTGACGTCGAACGCATCAAGAAGGTCGCCGAACGCATCAAGGCCACGCGCGACGAGGGCCACGAGCTGGTCGTCGTCGTCTCGGCCCGCTCCGGCGTGACCAACGAGCTGATCGCCCGCGCCAAAGCCGTGTGCGAGCATCCCAGCGAGCGCGAGATGGACATGCTCCTCGCCATCGGCGAGCAGGAAACCATCGCCCTCACCGCGATGGCGCTGCACGGCGTGGGCGTGGACGCCGTGAGCTACACCGGCGCGCAGGCCGGCATCTTCACCGACAAGGTCCACACCAAGGCGAAAATCAAGACCATCAACGCCCAGCCCATCGACCGGGACCTCAAACAGGGCAAGGTCGTCATCGTCGCCGGCTTCCAGGGCATCAACGAGGACGGGCACGTGACCACGCTCGGCCGCGGCGGCTCCGACCTCACCGCCATCGCCCTCGCCGCCGCGCTGCAGGCCGACAAGTGCGAGATCTACACCGACGTGGACGGCGTCTATACCGCCGACCCGCGCGTGGTGAAGACCGCGCGCAAGCTCAACGAAATCTCCTACGACGAGATGCTCGAGCTGGCCTCCTCCGGCTCGAAGGTCATGCAGTCGCGCTCCGTCGAGTTCGCCAAGAAATACGGCGTCGTTTTCGAAGTCCGCTCCAGTTTCAACCACAACCCAGGAACCATCGTGAAAGAAGAAGTCGCCTACATGGAAAAGGTCGTCGTCCGCGGCGTCGCCGTGGACAAGGACCAGGCCAAGGTCATCGTCAGCAACATCGTGGACAAGCCCGGCTCCGCCGCGCGCGTGTTCCGGGCGCTGGCGGACGCCAACGTCAACGTGGACATGATCGTGCAGAACGTGCCGCGCCACGGCGTGGCCAACCTCACCTTCACCGTGCCGCAGGGCGATTCCCACCGCGCGCAGAAGGTGCTGGAGCCCGTGCTGGCCGAGATCGGCGGCGGTGCCGTCGCCATCCACGAGCACATCGCCAAGCTCTCCGTCGTCGGCGTCGGCATGAAGACGCACTCCGGCGTGGCCGCCACGCTCTTCTCGGCGCTGGCCGACGTGGGCATCAACATCGAGCTCATCACGACCTCGGAGATCAAGATCTCCATCGTCATCGACCTCGACCGCGCCGACGAGGCCGCTCGGGTCGCCCACGAGGCCTTTGGCCTCAGCCAGCTCGGCGTCTGACGAAACCAGAGGCCAGAAGTCAGATGTCAGAGGTCAGATCCAAGACAGAGGAGGCCGGCCGCAGAACTCCTGCGCCGATTCGTCATTTCACGGATTTGATCGTCTGGCAGAAGGCCCAGGGCGTTGCGCTGGAGGTTTTTCGTCTGTCCAAGTCATGGCCTCCGGAGGAGCGTTACGCACTGACGGATCAAATCCGCCGGTCGTCTCGATCCGTCGGCGCAAACATTGCCGAAGGCTGGGGGAAGCGGCGCTACGAAGCGGCGTTCGTCGCCAAGCTGGTTGATGCCGACGGTGAGACCCATGAAACCGAGCACTGGCTGATCAATGCAGAATCCCATGGCTACATCACCCACGAACAACTGGCAGAACTGCGTGCCCAACTCTCCGAAGTGGGCCGAATGCTCGGCGCCATGATCAACCGCCCGGCCGCTTTCATCGCGAAGCGTCCGACTGCTGACGTCTAATTTCTGCCCTCTGATTTCTGACTTCTGGCTTCTGGCCTCTGACTTCTGATTCCGATGCACTACATCTCCACCCGCGGGCAGAGTGAGCCGCTCGGTTTTTCGGCCGCGGTGGCGACCGGGTTGGCGCCGGATGGCGGGCTTTACCTGCCGGAAACGCTGCCGGATCTTTCCGGGCGGCTGACCGCCTGGGAAAAACTCGGCTACGCCGACCTGTGCTTCGAGTTCATGCGGGTCTTCGCCACCGACATCCCGGCGGAGGTGCTGCGGGATTTGGTGACGCGTGCCTATGCACGTTTCACGCATCCGGAGATCGCCCCGCTGGTGCGGCTGGATGAGCGCACGCACGTGCTGGAGCTGTTCCACGGCCCGACGCTCGCCTTCAAGGATTTCGCCCTGCAACTGCTCGGCAACCTCTACGGGCGCCAGTGCCGGGAGCGTGGCGAGTCCATCAACGTCCTCGGCGCCACCTCGGGCGACACCGGGGCGGCGGCGATCCACGGGCTGCTGGGCAAGCCTGGCACCGCCATCTTCATCCTCTATCCCGACGGCCGCGTGTCGCCCCTGCAGGAGCGGCAGATGGCCTGCACCGGCGCGGCCAACGTCCACGCGCTGGCGGTGGTCGGCTCCTTCGACGATGCGCAGGCGATCCTGAAGGAGCTGTTCGGCGAACAGGATTTCCGGCGAAAGCACCGGCTCTCGGCGGTGAACTCCATCAACCTCGCGCGGGTGCTGGCCCAGTGCGTCTATTACCTTTACGCGTGGCTGCGGCTGCCGCCGACGGAGCGGGCGACGGCGGAGTTTGTGGTGCCGACGGGCAATTTCGGCAACGTGCTCGCGGGGTGGCTGCTTACGCGGATGGGCGTGCCGCTCGCGGGCTTCAAGGTGGCGACCAACCAGAACGACATCCTGCACCGGCTGTTTACGACGGGCGAATACCGCGTCGGCGCGGTGCAGCCGAGCCTCGCGCCCTCGATGGACATCCAGGTGGCGTCGAACTTCGAGCGCCTCATGTATTACAGCGTCGGGTGCGACCCGGGCCGGGTCCGCGAGATCATGCGCACCTTCAAGGAAACGGGCCGGTATCGGTTCGAGAACTTTGACCGCGGGTTGTTTTCCTCCTCGCGCTGCACCGATGCGGAGATTCCGGAGATCATCCGGCGCGTGCACCGGCAGCACGGCTACGTGGCCGACCCGCACACCGCCTGCGCCTTCAAGGAGCTGTCGCCCGACCGTTCGAGCGTGGTGCTGGCGACGGCGAGCCCGGCCAAGTTTCCCGAGACGCTCCGCGCCGTGCTTGGCACGGAGCCCGTGCACCCGAGTTTGGAGGCGTTGAAATCGCGCCCGGTGGTGAAACACCTCCTGCCTGCGACCGCTGCGGCCGTCCGTGCTTACGTGGAACAGCACGCGGTTTGAGGCATTGCGGGTGCGGGCGGGATTGAACTGGGCTTCAACGAGCCGAAACGCACGGCTGCTGGCGGACAACCCACGTCGTCGAAGCCGGATTTTTTACCAGCTTGGCCGCAGGCCGGATCGGTCGCCGCAC
>JAHCLN010000198.1 GCA_026125215.1 Opitutaceae bacterium | reverse complement strand
CGATAGTGGTGGCTGTAGGAGGAGCGCAGGGTGGCCTGCACTTCGCGCTCGAAGTCGAAACCGGTGGCCTTGAATTCGGCCACCAGCGCTTGCAGGGTTTTTTGCGCCACCACCGGATAGACGACCTCCTTGATGACGCCCTCCGGCTGATCCACCGTGGCCTCTGCCACTTTGAACAGCAGGCGTGCCTTGCCACGCACCTTCTTGAAGGCAGCGAAATGGCGTTGGTCGATCCGTTTCTCGGCACGGGCGCCCAGGTGATGAATGACCTGCAATAGCAGATCGATCAACGCATCGGTCAATTGCTGGGGCTTTGTTGCATGAATGCCGGTCTGCCCCCATATAGCGGATCATGAACAAGCAAAAGCAACGCTATCGGATACGGAACTGGCGCGAGTACAACGCGGCGTTGGTGGAGCGTGGGTCGTTGACGGTATGGTTTGAAGAAGACCATATCAAGCAATGGTACGCGCAGGAGAAAACCGGCCGGCGCGGGGCGTCGAACACGTACTCGGCGGTGGCCATCCAGTGTGGATTGGTGATCCGAGCGGTCTTTCCGTTGCCGTTACGCGCCACCGAAGGCTTTCTGGGCTCATTGGTCAAGTGGCTGGGTTTGGAGCTGAAGATACCCGACTATAGTACCTTCAGTCGTCGCGGACAGGAGTTAGCGGTGTTGATTGGGCGCAGTGCGAGCACGCGGGCACGCCATATCGTGATCGATTCGAGCGGGCTGAAAGTCTATGGTGAGGGCGAATGGAAAGTGCGTCAGCATGGCGTGGGCAGGCGTCGTACCTGGCGCAAGCTGCATTTGGCGGTGGATGCCGAAAACCACGAAGTCATCGCTGCAGAACTGACCGCGGCCTTTGTGGGTGATGCCCCGGTATTACCGGACTTGCTCGATCAGCTCGACCCTGACGAGTCCATCGCTTCGGTGGCCGCCGATGGGTTGTACGATACCAAAGCCTGTCATGCGGCGATCCTCAAGCGTGGGGCCCAAGCCTTGATTCCGCCCCGAGAGGGGGCTGTTGAGTGGCCTGATCAGGCCGACGGGCAGGCGCATCCTCGCACGGCTATTCTTCGTCAGTGCCAAGAACACGGCAGCCCGCGCTGGAAACAAGCCAGCGGCTATCATCGGCGCAGTCTGGCCGAAACGGCGATGTTTCGGATCAAAACCCTGTTTGGCGATAAACTCAACAATCACCGCTTTGATACCCAAGCGACCGAAGCCTATGCCCGGATCGTCGCCATGAATCTCATGACCCGACTCGGAATGCCGGAGAGTTACCCGGTGCTCTGTTGAGCGCCATGCCCAAAGAGGAACAATGTCAGCATCAGAAGTTTCATGCAACAAAGCCCCCTGACGAAATAAAAGTTTCTTTGGCGGCGGCGATGCCGATGGCGAATGCCCGAACCTTCTGCATGCCTTCCCAGATGGCCTTGGGTCCGGGATGAGCATCGCTTTTGCGGCCGAGGAAGCCGCCGAAGCCGGCGATCAGTCGCACCATTTGGCCCAAAGGTGGCGGCGTTGCCGGGGGTTTGGCGCGGTGGGCGACGATCCAGGCGGCCTGCCATTCCCCGGGGTCGAACACCACGTCGCACGGCAGATTCGGGCAGTCCCGGCCCCAGGTTACCAGGTGCAGGATGCGCCAGGCGATGATCAGGTAAATGACCAAGGCCCGTTCGAGCCGCTCCAAGGTGCCGAGCTGGAGGGCTTCCACCCGGCAGCCCGATTTCCAAATTCGGAAAAAAATTTCCGCCAGCCAACGCCGACGATACCAGTCCACCAATTCCACGACCGTTTCCAGCGTCTCGGCGGTTCGGTTGGTCAACAACCGCCATTCGATCCCTTTCTGGCCGGCCGGCGGGTGATCCTCGCGGGCCAGAATCGCCGTGACGGTCACGGTCGGCGCGCCTTTCCGGGCGGGCAAAGTCACCGACTCCCGGTAGACGGTTTGCCGCACGAGCCGGGCCGGCCGGTCCGGGGCAGCCGGCAGGGCGAATTCGACCTCGCCCAGCGCGTCGCGTCGCGCCAGCCGGTCCCACACCTTTTCGCCGGCCGTCGTATTGCGGTTGTGCGTGGCCCGCACCAGCCAGTCCGCCGGCGTGCCGCGCCGCGCGGCGGCGTCCATCAGCGCCCGCAAATCGCCTTCCCGATCCGCCACGTACACCAGCCGGGTATCCGGGGTTCGTTCGGCCAGGTCCGCAACAATCTCGTACCCTTCCACCCAGCGGGTACTTTCCTTCACTTGGGGTTGGTCTTTCGGCCCCCGCGCCCACATCCAGGCGTCGATCACCCCCAGCGCCAAGCCCTCGGGGGTGACCACCAGGGTCGGATGCGCGTACAGCCCGTGCTGGGCCTCGTAACTGAGCCGGCCCAACCCGGCAATCCCCGGCTGGCTGGTGAAATCCAACTCCGTGGTGTCCTGAACGCACAACGCCACCGGCTGACCCTGCAGCCGCTCGACGGTGCGCCGGGTATGCACCTCCAGGATTTCGCGCCACTCCACCGCCGGGTTGTCCAACAACCGGTAAGCCGCCTTGGTCTCCGCCCAGCCCCCGCTCGCTACCGGAATACTGTCCGTCGGACACGCCGAGAGGTCTTCCACCAGCCGAATCAGCCGCTTCGTCCGCCGAGCATCCCCAAGTGCCACTCCCCCAGTTCCCATTCCACCCAACTCATCGGTAATCCTCAAATACTCAATAGATTAAAACACCTTGGAATTGTGGGGAATCGGGTGGCTACGCGACGACGGATCGCGTTGTCTGGCAGTGTAGCGTCAGTAGGCGGACGGGGCGACCCGCAACATCTTGCAGATCGGCTCGACCCCAAACCGCTCACGGTGCCGGTCAATGAACGACCTCACTTCTTCTTGAGGCGGTCGAGCTCCGCCTGTGCGAAAAACGCACTGGCCAACCGCAGGATCTCATTGGCCTGACGCAACTCCTTCACCTCGCGTTCCAAGGCTTTGATGCGTTCTCGTTCAGCGGCCGGCACACCATCACGTGCGCCAGTCCCGATTTCGTGTTTTTTGACCCACTCGTGCAGCGTCACCGCAGCACAACCAATCTTGGGCGCGATCGATTCAACCGCCGACCATAGCGAGGGGTAATCCTTGCGCGCCTCCTGTACCAACCTGACAGCACGTTCTCTAACTTCCGGGGAATATCTGTTCGTCTTGCTCATGGCTCCATTCTCTCAGGTAATGGAGCCTCCTCAAGTCCCGGGGCGGTTCAGCCGTCACCTCTCCAGAGGTGACACAAAGTAACCGCGTGCCCAAAAGTGTCGACCCCAGTAGCGCTTGCGCAACTCCGGGAATGTCTCAAACAATTTGGTCGAGG
>JAHCLN010000197.1 GCA_026125215.1 Opitutaceae bacterium | reverse complement strand
TGAAGGGGTAGCTGGCCGAAAGGTATTTGGTGCCGGCGGCGTCAAGTTCGGCCTCCAGACGTCCGATGGTGGCGAGCTGAGGATCCGTAAAGACAACGTTGAGCAGAAGCGACCAGTCCACGGGCTTCAGATTTTTGAGCCCGGCGGCATGCCGTGCCGCGAGCTCACCCTGTTGAATGGCAGTGTGAACGATCTCGTGCGGACCGGAACAATCACCGGCGGCATAAATGTGCGGCGCAGATGTCTGCTGCCAGCGATTGATAATGATTTGCCCGTCGGGCCGCGTCCTGACGCCGGCGGCGGCCAGGTTGAGGCCTGCGGTGTTTGGCTCGCGACCCAAGGCATTGAAAAGATGGAGCGCCCGGCGTGTAACCAGCCGGCCATCATGCTCAAACTGCACGCTTACGCCCTTGGCGTCCTCCCGGACGTTACGGATGGTGGTGCCGGCGAAGAGCTCGATGCCTTCATCCACAAACGCCCGCTGGATCACGGTCGAGGCCTCCGGCGAGTGGTCGCGCAGGATATTTTGACTGCGCTGGATCAGGGTGACTTTCGTGCCGATGCGGTTAAGGAACTGCGCCAATTCGCAGGCCACGATGCCGCCGCCAAGCACGATCACGCTGCGGGGCATATAATCCAGATTGAGCACGTCGTCACTCGTCCAAAACCGGGTTTTGGCCAGCCCCGGAACCGGAGGCACGCTGACTCTTGAACCGGTGCCGATCAGGATGTGCCGCGCGCGGATCCGCCGGCCGTTGCTGAGCGCGAGGGTGTGGGGATCAAGAAACCGGGCGTAGGCGCGGATGAGCCGGAATTTTCCCGAGGTGAGCGCTTTCTGTCGGTAGCTGGCAAAATCGGCGATGATCCGCCGTTTGCGGGCCTGCATGGCACGCATGTCGGCGCGGGCGGCCGGGATTTTCAGCCCCAGTTTTTTCCCGTTCTGGGCGAGATGCAGCACTTCCGCCATGTAGAGCAGCGTCTTGGACGGCATGCAGCCGCGCAGAATGCAGAGACCGCCCAATTGCTTCGCGCCATCAATGACCGCCACCCGTTGACCGAGTCCGGCCGCCACCCGGGCCGCATTGAAGCCAGCGGAGCCGCCGCCGAGGCAAATGAAATCATAGGTAGTCACAGCAGGATTTTCTAGCGTGAGACGAGCTATCGGCCTTTCCCAAACAGCATTACATGGATGGTTTTCAGCACGATCGCGGCATCCAGCAAAAAGGAGAAATGCCGGATATAATAGAGGTCATACTCCAATTTACGAACGGTATCCTCCAGGCTGGCCCCGTAGGGATAGTTGACCTGGGCCCAGCCGGTGATGCCCGGTTTCACGAGGTGGCGGAAGTGGTAGCACGGGATTTGCCTTTCATAGTCGGCGACCAAGGCATCCCATTCGGCCCGTGGACCGATCAGGCTCATATCGCCGCGCAGGACGTTCCAGAGCTGGGGAAACTCGTCGATCCGGGTGAGGCGCAGCCACCGTCCGATGCGGGTGATTCTATCATCGGTTTTGGCGGTATATTTCGGGCCTGCCGTGGCTTGCGTGCGCATGGTGCGCAGCTTGGCGATGGCAAAGGGGCGTCCGTTGCGGCCGATCCGCGTTTGCACGAAGAAGACAGCGCCGCGGTCTTCCAGCCACACCGCGACGGCGGCGGCCAGAATTAGCGGTGAAAAAACAATCAGTCCGAAAAGCGCGAACACGATGTCGCTGAGGCGCTTGAACCGCTCGTAGATGGGTTCGCGGGCGATTTTGAAACCTTCTTGGAAAAGCCAGGCCTGGTTCAGCCGGTAAAGCGGAATCTTGCGCCAGTAAACCTGGTGAAAGAGTTCCAGCGTGTAGGTGGGAATGCCTTGGAAATAGAGCTGGGTCAGGCGTTGCGAGGTCTCCGGGGCGAATTCCCGGTTGGACTCGCGCAGGACGATTGCTTCCGCGGTCAGCTCGCCGCGGTCCAGCCGTTCCAGAACTTCCTCAAAGCGATGCAGCACCGGGCCAGCGGCGTCGGCAGGTGTGGAGTTGCCGGGTGTCGCATATAACACAGATTGGGTGAGTCCCTGCATGGCGCACTCCTGGGCAAAATCGCGGCAGTTTTCCGGGCTGCCGACAAAGACGAGGCTGTTGCGCAGTTGGTGACGCTGATTGGCCAGATACAGCCAGCGGCGGTAGCTCAGCGTCACCGGTATCAAAGCAAGGAAGCTCAACAGGACCACGGCGCGGCTTTGTTGCAGGGTGTAGCCGACCGGGATGATCACGAAGGTCAGCAGGATCATGCCGAGCATGGCCAGGAGCAGTGCGATCATGTGCTCGCTGGCGTAGTCGAGGCTCAGCATATCGGTGCGCGGGCGGTAGCCGTCGATCAAGTAAAGGCTGAAGACGAGCACCAGCAGCGGCACGATCAGCGGCAGCACAATCCAGCCGCCGTGCAATCCGACGCCGCGCAGCCAACCGACAAGGTTGAAAATCACACCAATCGCGAGGGTGTCCAGCAGGAGCAACTGCAGCGTGGTAAGGCGGGGGGAGTTCACAAAGCTTGGATGGATGTCGGTTCTGCGGGCGCGGCGAGCAATTCCTGCCAGAGGGTGGCGGCTGAAGCCAAGCCTCCTTGCGCGGGCAGGGCGTTAACGGCGTTTCGCCCCATCCGGGCGACCAGTTCAGGGTCCAGTTGCCAGCGTTTGATCTCGGCGGCCACGGCGGGGGTATCTTCGCGGTCAAAGGCAGCGCCCAAACGTGCCTCCCGTATCCAGCGGGCGATTTCAGTCTGCAACGGCCCGATATAAAAGACCGGCCTGCCCACGGCCAGAATGCCGTAAAACTTACTGGGAAATACCAGCGCTTCACATCCCGGTCGCAGGGTTACGAAATGGGCGTCTGCCGCGCCCAGCGTCACGGCAAGATCATCCCGGGACTGCGGCGGCAAAAAGCGGACGTTGTTGAGCCTTTGCGCTTCGACCATGGCGCGAAGCCGGCCCAGTTGTGCGCCTTCGCCGATAAAGAGAAAAATCAGGCCGGCGGCTTCCCGAAGTTCCGCGGCCAAGGCGATGATCACTTCAAGTTCGTGCGCACGGCCAAGATTGCCCGAGTAGGCGACGACAAACTTGCCGTTCAGCCCCCAGGCTTCTCGCCTTTGTCTGATCAGTTCTGGAGTTGCGGGCACCAGGCCCTGTGGCGCCCAGTTGGGGATCACACGGACGCGGCGGGCCGAGACGCCTGAGCGCAGTATGAAGTCGCGCATATCGGTTCCGATGGCGATGCAAGCTGTAGACTGACGCCATTCCCGGTTGCGCAGGCGGCAGAGCGGTGAAAGCCAGCGCATTCCGTCCAGCCGCATGGGCAGTTCGGGATAAATATCCTGGGTCCAGTGAATCACACGCGCGCCTTTT
>JAHCLN010000196.1 GCA_026125215.1 Opitutaceae bacterium | reverse complement strand
GCCGCAGCCTCAGCCGCAGTGGTGCCGCCGATGCCGTTCTGCGCCGCCAGAGCCACGGTCGCGACCGCCGCCGCCAGCAACTCACGTGCTGAGGCTTCTCGTTGCCCAGCAATACCTGGAGCAATCGCTCCCGTGCCGCCATCCGTGAGGAAACTCCCGGCAGTCGCGGTGGTGATCCTATTGATCTCAGCGATCCTGAGATATCCAAAGCTTTGCACCGGATTGATCGCGACTTGTCCGTCGACCACGGCGATCTGGAAGGTCTGACCCCGAAACGACATCGTGAACAGCGTGCCGCGGGCGGCGGCCACGCCCTTGGGGGTGCGCACCTGGTAGTTGTTGATCGCTTTCTTTTTTGGATCGAGCTTCGCCACGAGGTTGCCGCTCTTCAGGTCGAGCATCGTGCGCTCTTCCGTCACCTGGCCGTTTTCGGTTACAACCGAGACTTCGTCGAGGGTGACGACGGAGTCGGCCTTGATCGAAGTCACGTAGCCGGCGTGCGACTCGATGAACACATCGCCGTCCGCGCCGGTGGTGATCGTGGCGCCCTGCGGCAGCTTCATGCCGGCGGTCAGCGGCTGCGTGCTGCCGTCCGCCAAGGTGACGGTGGCGGTGCCGGTGACCCGGGCCACGGTGGCCGTGGTCTGCACCGTCTGCGCGACGGCCGTGGTGACCGCGAGCATCAGGCTCGCGAGGAGGAGGACCAGTTTGCGTGGGATCATGGTATGGGTGTTAAAGCAGTTGGGCACTCGGGGCTGATTGTTGCAACAGCATCGCAATATTCCCGGCCGACTCAAGGCCAATTCCGCCCCACGGTGAATCCGTCCCGGTCTCTGCGTTCCCGGGCCTGGAAGCGAATTTTCCCCCGCGGACCACGCGGAATGGCGCGGATGTGGCAGCGAGAATCCGGACCCGCGCGTTTCAAACAAAGTCATGGAAGCGGTAGGGGCGGTTATCCTTAACCGCCCGGTGCGCCGCCGGCCCGCCACGGGCCGTTAAGGCTGACGGCCCCTGCCATCCGACGCAGGAGTCGTGAACGTCATTTCCAAGGGTGGCCGACGCGTCCCTGGGTTGGCCATCTGACACGCAGTTCAGCCGGCGCGGTCAGCCCGGCTTGTCCGCCATAGCCTTGCTATGTCCGCCGAAGCCTCTGGCGAAGGAGGGGTGACGGCGGTCCGCTCGGAGAGCGGACCCTACCGGCGCTGCCGCACCACCCTGCAGCGCCCACAATTTTATCTGAATCCGCGCCTATCCGCGGAATCCGCGGTGTAATCGGCCCGGTGGCCGCATGTTGCCTGCCGCCCGGATTCACTTGTCCAACATTACATAGGTGCCGTCCCAATCCGCTGGCGGCGGGTGGGCCATCGCCTGCCGGACCAAGTCCTGAAAGACCAGCGAGGGATTGTTGGTCACGCCGGGCGCCTCGCCGGGCCGAAGCGGTTCCAAGGCTTCGCTGCGTTGAAAGCATGCCAAGGCCCCGGCCCAATCGCGCTGATAGTAACGCTCCAGCCCCTCGGCAAAGTGCGCCAGTGCCTCGTGGGTCGAGTCGGCCGTGTGCTCCCGGAGCCCCACCACCTCGTGGATCGGCACGGATTGGCTGCGACCTTTGACCACAATGCGGCCAAGCGGCCGGAACACCACCCGGTCGCCGCCGTGTTGTCCGCAGGCCGCCCGCGTGGCCTCGGTGCACAGGGTGTAGGCGCCCCAGTGCTTGGCTCCCGATTCCATGCGGGCGGCGAGGTTCACCTCGTCGCCGGTCATCGTGTAGTTGAAACGGGTGCGGCTGCCCATGTTGCCGACGATGGCGCGGCCGGTGTTGAGCCCGATGCGGGTGCGCATCTGCCGGACGGTGAGCGGCCACGCTTCGCCCTGCGCCGTCCAACGTGCCCGCAACGCGCCCAGCTCGTGCTGCACCCGCAGCGCTGCCACACAGGCCCGGTGGGCGTGGTCCTCCTGGGCAAGCGGGGCGCCGAACATCGCGACGACGGCATCGCCGATGTATTTGTCGAGCGTGCCGCCCTCCGCCTGCACGATGTCGGTGCAGACGGTGAGGTATTCGTTGAGCAGCTCGACCAGCCGCACCGGCGTGAGCTTTTCGGAAAAAGTCGAATAGCCCTGGATGTCGCTGAAATAGGCCGTGAGCGCCACCTCCTGGCCACCCAGCCGGGGCGGTTCGCCGGCATTGACCATGCGCTCGACCAGCTGCGGCGAGACGTAGCTGCCAAACATGCCTTGGATCTGCTGCTTGGCCTTCTGCTCCTGCCACACGCGCCGGCCGATCACCACCAGTTGCAACGCGACAAATCCGAGCAGCGGGCCGACCCACGGAAACCACAGGCTCCACGCGATCCAGCCCCAGACCACGAGGGCGGTGTAGGCCGTGACGATGAGCAGGGACGCCAGTGCCAGCAGCCGGATGGGGCGCCGCTGGGCGAGCCACACGCAAAAGTAGCCCAGCAGGATCATGACCGACCAGATCCAACCCTCGGGTGCACGCCGGGCGTAGTCGCCCGTCAGGATGTTCGCGAGGGCGTTCGCGTGGAGCAGCACCAGCGGGGAGTAGGCGTTGCGCGGCGTCGGTCCGGCGTCGGCCTTGCCCGTCACCGTCTGGCCGATGAGCAGGATCTGGCCGGCGAAGTCCGGGATGGGCACATCGCGCTCACCCTCCACAAACCGCCGGTTGAGGCGCAGCAGCACATCCGCATACGAATAGGTCGGAAAATCCGGCCGGACGTCGTCGTGATCGTAGCGGTAGTTGATGAAATATTGCCCCGAATCGTTGATCGGCACGCGCACCTCGCCGTCTGCGGTGGGCAGAATGATCGCCTCGCCCAGCCGCACCCGCACCGCCTCCGCCGGCACCCGCCAGTAGGCCATCAGCGTCTGCAGCACGAGCGAAGGATAAACCTCGCCGCCCACGCGCACGACGAGGGGCAGCTCCCGGATGATGCCGTCACGGCCGCGCGGGGCGTCCACAAACCCGTAGGTGCTCACCGCGCGCAACTGCGGGAAGGGCAGGATCGCGTGCTCGTTCCCGTGCAGCTGCATGATGTCGCCTTCGATGTCGGTCAATGGCCGGGTCGGACCCGCCACCGCAGGACCTTCCACCGGCTCCACGTCCGTCACGCTGCCCGTCACCACGCGCATGCCGAGCTGCCGCGCGGCCGTGATCCCGGCCGCCATCGCATCGTCGCCCTCGCCTTCGCGCGAGGCGTCGAGAATCACATCCCAGGTCACGACCGCCGGCCGGGTCTGGGCCATGAGCTCCACGAGCATGCCGTGGAAGGCGCGGTCCGGCGGCCACGCTACGAGATTCATTTCCGTGCCGTCCTCGAACAGGATGATGCCAATCCGCGAATCGGGCGGCGGCTGAAAATACGCCCGCAGCTCCGTGCGCCAGTCGAGCGTGCGCCACGCGATCTGCCGCATCG
>JAHCLN010000195.1 GCA_026125215.1 Opitutaceae bacterium | reverse complement strand
GGGGCTATGAAAAAGCTTACTTCACTCTTCCTCCTCGCCAGCGGCGTCGTTGCGACCCTGCTGCTCGCCGTTGGCCTGAACCAAGCGGCCCAAAAAATGGATCCCGTGGCGCAGAAATCGTCGCCCATCTCCACGATGCAGACGGGTGAAATTGCTTCCATGCCCTGCATGTCCTGCACCACGGGCGAACCTCCCCCGGGCGGCGAACCCCCGCTGATGTTCACCTGACCGGGTGCGGGGCTTGTGCCATGCTATCACTTGCGGCCTTGCGCTATCGGGACGTGTTCGCCACGGACGGCGGACCGATCGAGCGCGTCCTGACGGGGGAGTTCAACATCCTTGGTCAGCCGCACCAGCAGGCCAACGCCTTCCTCCGGCCGGAGCTGACGGGCGGCAAATCGCCCCACGCCATCTACGGCCAGGCCGACGGCACCGGTTCCGCGCCTTCCGCCTCCGTCGCCTGTCACATGGCGATTTCCGAGGCGCTCGAGCGCTGGGCCTTCCTCGCCACGCACAACCGGCCCGACGGCAAGCAATACGGGTTCGACGTGGACCGCAGTTCCAACGGCATGGCGGCCTATCCCGGCATGTTCCGGTTTCAGGCCGCCCGCCGTGCGCGCTTCGAGGCACTCGAGCGCTATGCGCTGATTTCCTGGTGGGACGGCCGGCTGCCGGCCGAAAAAACGGGCTCTCCATTTCCGGGGGTTGATCTGGTGCGCATCCATCACAACGCGGGGGAGGGTGAGGTGGTTATCCTCCTCCAGCGTTCGCGGGCGGGTGTGGCCTATGGACATGCGGCCGGTCGCACCGTGCGATCGGCCGCATACAAGGCCGCCGTCGAGCTGGCGCGCAACGCGTTCGTCATCTCGGCGCACCGCGCGAAGGGCGCACTGGTGCAGGCGGCCAATTTCCTGGAGCGCCGCGCGCTCTACTTCGCCACCGACGAGGGCCACGAGGATTTCCAGCGCCGGCTTGGGACGCGGCCCCACCAGGCGATGCCGCGCTGGGCGCCCGCTTTTGACGGCGAAATCCCGGGGCCCTGGTCCCGCTGGGCCACCGTCTGGCGCCATGCCGTGGCGATGCCCACCGACGAATATCTCAACCCGCACTCCAACTTCTTCTTCTGGTAACCATGACCGCCCGCGCCGAAACCCTCCTCCATATCCGTCATCTGCTCGACTGCTCCGGCCCCGCCGACGCCGCCCGGGCCACGCGCGCCGCCTTTGAGGCCGGCCGCATCGATGCGCTTGATGTCCCGGAAGTCTTCCTCGCCCTGCGGGCGCGCTCCGGCGACTTCTTCAACAGCCTCTGTGCCCGTTCGCCCGGCGGGTCGCGCTTTCCCTTCAGCCGGGAATGAACGAGGGCCTGACCAAGACGGAGATCGCGCTGCTTGAAGCCCTGCAACGCGAACGCGTCCTCCTGCAGCAGCGGGACTGGGTGAGCGGCATTATCCTGCACGAGCTGTCCAATGCCGTGACGATCGTGAGCGGCAGCGTGGACCTGATCAACCTCGTGCCCGCCGGCACGCCGGCCTATGCCACCGCCCTCCAGCAGCTCCAACACGGTTCCGGGAGCCTGCGGCAGTTGCTTGCCGGCCTCCGGGTGCTGATCGACAGCACCGGCACGCCGCCGGTTTTCGAGGCGGTCAACATCATGGAATTCGTCCAGGAACTCGCGGCCGACCCCGTGTTGGTGAGCCGCGAGGACAGCCTCCGGGTGCGGTTGCACCTGCGCCAGCCGCAGGTCCCCTGGCGCATCTCGCCGGTCCTCATGCGGCATGCTCTCGGCAATCTCCTGCGCAACGCCATCCGCTACAGCGCGCCCGGCTCAAACGTCGAGGTGTTCATCGGCCGGCGCGGCCCGCGCCATTGGATTCACCTGCGCAACCAGGGCCCCAAGATCCCGCCCGATCTGCAGCGCCGGCTTTTCGAGCCGGGCAAAAAGAGCGCGCGCGGCGGCATGGGACTCGGCCTCTATATCGCCCAGACCTGTGCGGAGCGCATGGGCGGCCGCCTGTGCTTTGGTTCCACCTCCCGCTGCACCGTCTTCTCCATCGTCATGGAAGACGGGGCCGATGATGTCCTGAGTCTGCTGCCCAAGTCCGCCGACCTCGCGTCCTGAGCGGCGCTTCAGGGTGCGGGCGGCGGTGTGGGTGACCGAGTCGGTCCGAAGGTGACGTCCTTCGCCGCCGCCTCCATTTCCTTCAGGGCTTGTTCCATCGCGGCGCGATCTTCCGGCGTATCGCGCACCTCGGCCCGGCCGCTGGAAAAATCGATCGTCTTCCCGTCCTGAATCGCGACCGGTGGTTCGGCCGTTTCGCGCGGCGGGCGGTGCCGGAGCAGGAGATAGCTGCCGGCTGCGCCCAACAGGACGCCGAGGGCGAGGAAGAGCAGTCTGCGTTTCATGGTTCAGCCAATGGCGAGGGCGATGACCCCGATGGCGATCGCGCCTGCCGCCCAGAGCCTGCGGGTGCCATCGCTTTCATTCAACATTTTCGCGCCGATGAAAGCACCGATCACAATGCTGATCTCGCGGGCCGGTGCGACATAGCTGATCGGGGTGAAGGCCAGCGCCGTGAGGATGAGCACGTAGGCCAGAGGCGAGAGCAGGGCGACCCCGAAGGCGTAGCGCCGTTGCGTGCGCCAGCACGCCTGCACCTCGGCCCGTCGGCGGATGCCAAAGGGCGAGAGCAGGAGAAGCTGCGTAAACGCGGTGCCGGCGTCGTATAGCAAAGGCGCGATCAAGAGCCCGGCCACTCCCTGTCGGTCCCACAGCGTGTAGGCGGCGATGAATACGCCCGACGTCACCCCGTAGCCGACTGCCCGCCGGAGGTGGGCGCGGTCTTGCTGCAGCAGGCGCGCTCCGCCCGTGAGAAAGAAAATGCTGACGACGATCAACGCCGCCCCCAGCAGCGCGAGGGTTGAGGGCCGCTCGCCCAGAACCAGGATGGCCGCGAGCGTGGAAAGCAGGGGGCCCGTGCCCCGGGCCAAGGGGTAAATCAGCGAAAAATCGCCCGTGCGGTAGCTGCGCTGGAGAAACAGTGAATAAAGGGTTTTCAGGACCCCGCTGCCGATGATCCAGCCCACGGCTACCCAGGGTATCACCGGTTCCTTCCACCACCAGTAGATCGCAACCACCGGCAGGTAGATCGTGCAGATGATCAGGCTGACAAGATATACAAAGGGCAGGCCGCCGCCGGCGCGCTTGGCGCAGAGATTCCATGTGGCATGCAACACCGCCGCGGTGAGCACGAGGATCAGGGCGAGCGGCGTCATGGGCCGGTTACAGCACACGGCGCGGGATTTGGCTTCAAACGGAATCTGTTCTCTGCGCTGCTGGACGGCCCATGTCCCGTCCGCCGCCCAGTGAAATCCGCCAGACGCTTGCTCTGGCCTTCCCGATCATCATCGGGCAGGTGAGCCAGATGCTGATGGGCATCACCGACACCGTGATGA
>JAHCLN010000194.1 GCA_026125215.1 Opitutaceae bacterium | reverse complement strand
GGACGCGACGGCGGGGCGGGCGGTCTGCTCTTGCTCCAGTCAACCGCAGACCATCCATGTCCACCTCTTTCCGATCCCGCCGGGCGGGCTCAGGCCTTTTCCTGCTCGGCGCGCTGCTCGCGCCGGGCTCCTTGGGCGGCCAGACCGCCTTGCCCGTGGAACTCGAGCCGGTCGTCACGACCGCCACGCGCACGCCGGCCGCGGTCCGCACGCTCGGCACCGCTACCGAGATCATCACCGCCGCCGAGCTGGCGCGGCGGCAGATCAATTTCCTCGCCGGGGCGCTGGGTCTCGCCCCCGGCGCGATCACCGCCACCTCGGGCGCGCCGGGCGGCATCACGTCGCTCTTTCTGCGCGGTTCCAACTCCAACCAGACGCTCTTCCTTCTGGACGGGCTGCGGCTGAACGATCCCAACACCGACTACGCCGTGTTTCTCGGCGGGGCCTGCGTGGGTGCCTGCGACAGCCTGGAGATCGCGCACGGACCGCAGAGCACACTCTACGGCGGCGAGGCGATGGGCGGCGTGATCGCGCTGCGCGCGCAGCGCGGCGCAGGCGCGCCCACGGCGGCGCTGGCGGTCGAGGCCGGCTCGTTCGGCACGGTCCAAGGCCGGGTGATGGCGCAGGGTGAGCGCGGGGCGAACGCCTACTCGCTGTCCGTGCAGGGCGGCCACACCGACAACGACCGGCCGAACAACGCCTTCACCAGCGCGAATGTTGTGCTGCGGCTCGACCGCACCGTGAACGACCGCACCGCCGTCGGCGGCACGCTCCGCTGGTTTCACGGCGCCTACGGCTCGCCGGGTCCGGCGGTCGGCTTCGGCGCGAACGATCCCGACAACGAGGAACGCGAGAGCAACCTGCTGGCGACGGTGTTCGCGGAATTTGCGCCCGGCGCCGACTGGCGCGCGCGCGTGACCCTCGGCGGCCAGCACCGGCGCTTTGTCGCCGAGAGCCCGGGTCCCGGCGGCACCGCCTTTACCGTCGTGAAAAACCGCCGGGCCGTGCTCGACTGGCAGAACACCTACACGGGCTGGGACCGGCACCGGCTCACGGCCGGGCTGACGGCGGAGGCGAACCACACCGTCAACACCGGCTTCGGCGACATCAACGAACGGCAGCAACTGCTGGCGTTTTTCGTGCAGGACGAATTCACGCCCGCGGACAATGTGTATCTCACGGCCGGGCTGCGGCGCGATGATTTCGACACCTTCGGCGAGGCGACCACCGGCCGCGTCACGGCAGCCTGGCTGCCCGGCGGCGGCCGGTTGAAACTGCGGGCGAGCCACGGCACGGCATTCCGCTCGCCGGGCTTCCTCGATCTCTACGGGCAGAGCGCCTTCTATGTCGGCAATCCCAACCTGCGGCCGGAAAAGTCCCGCGGCTGGGATGCCGGTTTTGACCACTACCTGGCGGACAACCGCGGCTCCGTCGGGGTGACGTGGTTCGAGAACAGGTTCCGCGACCTGATCATTTTCGATTTCGGGGTCTTCCCCGGCACGACTGCCAATGTCGAGCGTGCCCGCACCCGGGGACTGGAGTTAAAGGCTGACCTTGCGTTGCCTGCGGCCGTCCGGCTCGACCTCGCCTACACCTATCTGGAGGCCGAGAACCTCACGCAGGCCACACGGCTGCTCCGCCGGCCCCGCCACGGCGTCGCGGCCGACCTCGCCCGCGACTTCGGCGGCGGTTTCAGCGCCGGCGCCGGGGTGAGCTGGGCGGCGCAACGGCTTGACGTGCATGCGGCCACGTTTGCGACCATCGCGGCGGACGACTACGCGGTCGCGCGGCTCTACGCGGCGTGGCGCGTCAACGACCGGCTCACCCTGCGGGTGCGGATCGAGAACCTGTTCGACGAGGGTTATGAGCCGGTCCACGGCTATCCCCAGCCGGGCCGCGCCGCCTTTGCCGGGGCGGAGTGGCGGTTCTGAGGCCGCGGGTTTTGTCATACGGAAATTCCGCATCGACAAGCCGCCGGCCGGCTGGCAACACCACCCCCTCCGAGGGGGTATGCCTCCACCGGCCGCCATGACCGATTACCTGCAAAAAATCCTCACCGCGCGCGTTTACGACGTGGCGCGCGAGACGCCGTTGGAAAAGGCGGCCATGCTCTCGGCCCGGCTCAACAACACCCTGCTCCTGAAGCGCGAGGACACGCAGAGCGTGTTCTCCTTCAAGCTACGCGGCGCCTTCAACAAGATGGCGCAGCTCTCCGCCCCCGAGCTGGCGCGCGGCGTCGTGTGCGCCTCGGCCGGCAACCATGCGCAGGGCGTCGCGCTTGCGGCCAAGCGGCTCGGCACCCGGGCGGTCATCGTCATGCCCGTGACGACCCCGCAGGTGAAAGTCCATGCCGTGAAGGCGCGGGGCGGCGAAGTCGTGCTGCACGGCGACTCCTACGACGAGGCCTACGCCCATGCGCGCGAGCTGGCGAAGCGCGACCGCCTGACCTTCGTGCACCCCTTTGACGATCCCGAGGTGATTGCCGGCCAGGGCACCATCGCCTTGGAAATCCTGCGGCAGCACCAAGGACCGCTGCACGCCATCTTCGTGGCGGTGGGCGGCGGCGGATTGGCCGCCGGCGTGGCCGCCTGCGTGAAACGCGTGCGGCCGGAGGTCCGGGTCATCGGCGTCGAGCCGCGCGACTCGGCGGCGATGCACGATTCGCTGGCGGCGGGCCGGCGGGTGAAACTCGCGCATGCCGGGCTTTTCGCCGACGGCGTCGCCGTGCGGGAAGTCGGCGAGGAAACCTTCCGTCTCTGCAAAAGACATCTCGACGAGGTCGTCCTGGTGGACACCGACGACATCTGCGCGGCGACGAAGGATGTCTTCGAGGACACGCGCGCGGTGCTGGAGCCGGCCGGCGCGCTGGCCATCGCCGGCGCGAAGGCCTACGTCGAGCGCGAGCGGCTGAAGGGAAAAACACTCATCGCCGTGGCCTGCGGCGCGAATCTCAATTTCGACCGGCTGCGGTTCATCGCCGAGCGCGCCGAGATCGGCGAGCACCGCGAGGCCGTCCTCGCCGTCACGATCCCGGAAGGGCCGGGCAACCTGAAGAAGTTTTGCGAACTGGTCGGGCGCCGCAGCGTGACCGAGTTCAACTACCGCATCGCGGACGCCAAGGAGGCGCACATCTTCGTCGGCATCCAGACGGCCGGGCGCGGCGAGAGCGCGAAGATTGCGGCGCACTTCACCCGGCACGGGTTCAAGACGCTCGACCTGACCGGCGACGAGATGGCGAAGCTCCACATCCGGCACCTCGTGGGCGGCCGTTCGCCGCTGGCCGCGGACGAGCGGCTTTACCGCTTCGAATTCCCCGAGCGGCCCGGCGCACTGATGGCCTTTCTCAACGCGATGCCGCCGGCGTGGAACATCAGCCTCTTCCACTACCGCAACCATGGCGCCGACTACGGGCGCGTGCTCGCGGGCCTGCAGGTGCCGGCGAGCGAGCAGGGGGCGCTCCAGAAATTTTTGCAGCGGCTCGGCTACCGGTATTGGGACGAAAGCGAGAATCCGGCCTACAAGCTGTTCCTGCGCTGAACGCCGGGCGGATGGTCCGGCCGCGGTCCGCTCGGAGAGCGG
>JAHCLN010000193.1 GCA_026125215.1 Opitutaceae bacterium | reverse complement strand
AAGTGATCACGCACAAAATCGTGCAGGCTCAGGTCGGCCGTGCGCACCCGCGGACGGTGAAGGCATTCCGCGAGAATGCGCATCCGGGCGGCGGGGGAGAAGAGGCGCGTGGTCAGCAGGGCACCGGGCGAAAGCGGCACGGGCACCGGGCGTCCACGTCGCACGATGTAGCGGTGGCGCGCGTCCGGATTGGCCGGCACCAGTTCGCCGGCAAGGCCGAGCTCGGCGATGAGCGCGCCGGCCGCGGGCTCGTTGGTGAGCAGGGAATTGGGGCCGCGTTCAACGAGCCAGCCGTCGCAGAGTTCGGTGCCGATGGCTCCGCCGGCGCGCCGGGTCTGCTCGAACACCTGCACGCGGTGGCCGAGCCGGTGCAGCCGGTGGGCCGCGGTGAGTCCCGTGATACCGGCCCCGAGGATGGCGATGGATTTTTTCGCGGCTACTTCCACGTCGTCACG
Organism: Opitutaceae bacterium; assembly: GCA_026125215.1. Taxonomy (GTDB): domain Bacteria; phylum Verrucomicrobiota; class Verrucomicrobiia; order Opitutales; family Opitutaceae; genus UBA2377. Next base: position 3,168 of record JAHCLN010000193.1, on the reverse strand, counting down.
GTATCGACCAGGGCGCTCATGCATTCGACCTTCGCCTGCGGGGTGATGCCATGGCCGAGATTGAAAATGTGGCCGGCCGTGCCGCGCATGGCATCGAGCAAGCGCGACGCCTGCCGGTGCACGATTTCCGGCGTGGTGGTCATCAGCACGGGATCCAGATTGCCCTGCACGGCGACGTTGGCCGGGAGGGTGCGGCGGACGACGGCGAGGTCGCAGGTCCAGTCCACGCTGACGGCCTTGACGCCCGAAAAGGCCTGGTCGGTGAGATGGGGTGCCGTGCCCTTGGCGTAGAGGATGACGGGGAAATCCGTCGGCAGGGCGGCGACGATGCGGCGGATCCACTGCAGGGAGGCGGCTTCATAATCGGGTCCGGCGATGATGCCACCCCAGGAATCAAAAATCTGGATCGCGTCGGCGCCCGCCTCGATCTGGAGGCGGAAGTAGGCGATGAGCGCGGCGGTGAGTTTGTCGAGCAGGGCGTCGAAAGCCGGCCGGTCGGTGTAAAAAAGGACCTTGATCTGCTCGAAGTCATCGGAGCTGCCGCCTTCGACCATGTAGGTGGCGAGCGTCCACGGTGAACCGCCGAAGCCGAGGAGGGCCTTGGTGCCGCCGAGTTCGCGCTTCAGCAGACGGAGCGTGTCGGCGACATAGCGGAGGCGGTCCGGCACCGCGGCGGCCGGGGCGAGGGCCTCGATTTGCGCGCGGTTACCGAGGCGGAATTCCATTGCGATGCCGCCGGTGTCGCGGAAGGCGTAGGGCTGGCCGAGTGCCTCGGGGATGACGAGGATGTCGGAGAACAGGATCGCGGCGTCGAGCCCGGGGAAACGTCGCAGCGGTTGCAGGGTGACCTCGGCCGCGAGGGCGGGGGTCTTCACCATTTCGAGGAAGGACGACTTGGCCTTGAGCTCGCGGTATTCGGGCAGGTAGCGACCGGCCTGCCGCATTACCCAGAGCGGCGGGCGGTCGAGCGGCGTGCAGGCGCAGGCGGCGAGGAAGCGTTCACGGGAAGTCATGGTTTGAATTTGGCCGCAGAGACGCGGAGACACGGCGTAACAGGCATGGTTCAGTCTCCGCGCCTTGGCGTCTCTGTGGCCAACCAATCCTGCGGCTGGAGGAAGACCTCGTGGAGCTGGGCCTCGGGGGAGCCGGGGGCAGGCTTGTGATTATAATCCCAGCGCACAAGCGGCGGGAGGCTCATGAGGATGGATTCGGTGCGGCCGCCGCTTTGCAGGCCGAAGAGTGTGCCGCGGTCCCACACGAGGTTGAACTCCACGTAACGGCCCCGCCGGTAGAGCTGCCACTGGCGCTCAGGGTCGCCGTAGGGGGTTTCCTTGCGGCGGGCCACGATGGGCCGGTAGGCGGGGAGGTAGTGGTCGCCCACGCTGCGCATGAAGGAAAAGCTGCGCTCGAAGCCAAGTTCGTTGAAGTCGTCGAAAAACAGCCCGCCGATGCCGCGCGGTTCACCGCGGTGCTTCAGGAAAAAATAATCGTCGCACCACTTTTTCAGGCGCGGGTAGAGATCGGGGCCAAAAGGGGCGACGGCGTCGCGGGCGGTGCGATGCCAGTGGAGGCAGTCCTCCGCGAAGCCGTAGTAGGGCGTCAGGTCGAAACCGCCGCCGAACCACCAGATGGGGTTGGCGGTGTCGGCACCGGAGATGAAAAAGCGCACGTTGGCGTGGCTCGTCGGCACGTAGGGGTTGCGGGGATGGATGACGAGGGAGACGCCCACGGCTTCCCAGGCGCGGCCGGCGAGTTCGGGGCGGTGGGCCGTGGCCGAGGGCGGGAGCTTCGTGCCGTGCACATGGGAAAACGCCACCCCGGCTTTTTCAAAAACCGTGCCTTCGCCCAGCACGCGCGTGCGGCCGCCGCCGCCTTCCGGGCGTTGCCAGAGGTCCTCTTGAAATTTTTGGCCGCCGTCCTCGGCTTCCAGGCCCGCGCAGATGCGATCCTGCAGGTCGAGCAGGTAGGTGCGGACGGCCGGTAGATCGGGTGGCATGACCCCGCCAGCTGAACAGAGCGGGGCGGCTTTGGGAAGCCGGGGTTGGGTGGCGGCGGAGGTATTATCCATGGTCATCGGCCATGTTAATCCGCGCGGGCCGCACGGGCTGTGCAGCGCTTGGCCAAATGTGGGCGAAATTTGCAGCCTGCACCCGGCTGCTTCAGCGGGGCGGCAGGTTGAACTTTATCACCGGTGACGACTCTTCCGTCTTGGCCTCCGGCGGCAGCGGTGCGTGGGAAATGACGGGCTGCGGGCGGGAGACATTGGGCGCGGGCAGGGCGGCGAAGCCCCGCTCGATCAGCTCGGCCATCTTGATGTCGCGCAGCCGGCGCTCCGGCGCGCCCATGATCACGGCCACCACGCGCCGGCCGTCCCGGCCGGCGGTGGCGGCGAGACAGAAGCCCGCCGCGGCGGTGTAGCCGGTTTTGAGGCCGTCCACGCCGGCGACGGAGCCGAGGAGGTGGTTGTGGTTGCGCATCTCGATGCGGGCCGTGGGGTGGCCGGCGCGAAAGTCGCGCCCCTTGACCGAGGTGTAGGTGAGAATGTCCGTGTGCTCCAGCAGGTGCCGGCTCAGCCGGGCGAGGTCGCGGGGCGTGGTGAGATCGCCCTCGGCGATGCGGCGGCTGGCCGGCGGCAGACCATGCGGGGTGCGAAAGGTCGTGGCCGTCATCCCGAGGGCGACGGCACGGCGGTTCATGCGTTCGACAAAGGCAGGGACAGTGCCGGCGGTGACACGGGCGAGCGCGTGGGCGGCGTCGTTGGCCGACTGGATCATGAGGGCGAAGAGCAGTTCGCGCACCGTGGTTTCCTCGCGCTCCTTGAGCCAGACCTGCGTGCCGCCGATGCGGGAGTCGGCGGCGTTGACGACGACCGGTGTGTCCGGCCCGAGCGTGCCGTCACGGATGGCCTCGGCCACGAGCAAAAAGGTCATCAGTTTCGTCACACTGGCGGGCGGGGTGACGACATCGGCGTTGTCCTCGAACAGCACGCGGCCGTCCGCGGCATCGACGAGAATGGCCCCCTTGTAGGGCGGCTGGGCGGCGAGGACGGCGGCGAGGGCCAAGAACCCGGCCCAGAAACGCAGACGCGCAAAATTCATGCGCGTGAAGGAGAGAAAAAAGCGCCCGCGGTGCGAGCAGAAATCCGGCGCATCAGCCGTTCTGCTCGCG
>JAHCLN010000192.1 GCA_026125215.1 Opitutaceae bacterium | reverse complement strand
CCCCCGCCCCCCTGCGGGCTGGGGGCGCGGACTCCGCGCGTCGGGGGCCGCGCCACGCCGGCACGTGACGCGGCCGGAGCTTGGCCAGCTTTTGTTACCAGTCGGAAACAATGGCCACAGGTGCGGGACGCGGGCACGTGTCACATGCTCCCTTGCGGAACGCCGGCTCTCGCCGGCATCCGTCGCGCAGAGCACCGCCTTTGCCGTTGTTTCACCTCCGACCCATCCCGCCCATGACCCTGTTCCCCGCCCAGCCCCTCCACCGGATTCTCGCCGCCGGCCTTGGCCTGATCGCCTTGCTGCCGCTCACGGCCGCCCCCGTCGCGGAATGGCGGCACACCACATTTGAGGACTTCAGCTCCGGCACACCCGGCCACGCCGGCCAGAATCTCCACGTCAGCCGGGACGGCCGGCTCCAGACCATCCGCCGCTACGACCTCGACGGCAACGGGCACCTCGACCTGCTCTACAACAGCACCCACGACTGGTATCATCCGCTGCCCATCAGCGTGGCCACGGCCGCGGCCGGCGGCGCCGTGAAAGTCGAACGCCTGCAGGTCGAGGGCAGCCAGCGGATCCTGGTCAACGATCTCAACCGCGACGGTTTCCCCGACCTCTTGATCGCGCCAAACCGCCAGAACCTGCAGCACGGCCGCACGCAGCTGGCCATCGCCTGGGGCGCCGCGGACGGCTGGTCGCACCGCCGGCTCACGCGCCAACTGCCCGTCAACGGGCTGACCCAGATCGCGGTGGCCGACCTCGACGGCGACGGCTGGACGGACATCCTCTCGCTGAACAGCACGGGTTGGCTCCACGGCCAGCCCGAAGGCCGCATCGTCCGCGTTTACTGGGGCTCCAAGGGCGGTTTCCTCCTCAACCGTTACCATGACGTCGGCATCCCCGACGCGATCGACCTTGCCGCCGTGAACTTCGGCGGCACCGCCCGGGCCGCGGTGCTCGCGGGCAACGGCACCCTCCATCTGCTCGCGGCGCGCACGGAAGACGGCCACCGCCGGCTGCACGCCGCCGCCACCGTCGGGCTGCCGGCCAAGGATCCCACCTGCCTGCTCTGGCAGCCGGATGGCGGAGGCCGGCTGTGGATCGGCACCAAGGGAAACGTGCTGCTCGGTTATCATCCGCAGCACGGCGTCACCGCCCTGCCGGCCGTTCCCGCCACGCATCTGGCCCTCGGGCGGCTCGACGCCGACGAGTGGCCCGACCTGGTGCTCACCAACCTGAAACTCGGCCAGGCGATGGGCGGCGAGGCCGTGGGGGCCGCGACCGGCGCCGTGAGCGCCGTCACCATCCTCTGGGGCGCGGAGTCCGGCCCCGACCACGCCCGCCGGCTGGACCTCGCCATTCCCCAGGCGATCGGCACCGCCATCGGCGATCTGGACGGCGACGGCCACGCGGAGCTGCTGGTCGCGGTGCACCAGGGCGACGTGGACATGGATGCCACCTCGCGGATCTACCGCGGCGACGGCACCCGCACGCTTGCGGAAAAATTTGCTTCCGTGCCGACGCAGGGCGCGCGCGACATCGCACTGGCCGCGCATCCTGCCGGCCACGCCGTGGCATTCTTCGCCAATAGCCTCCAGGGCATGCTCGGCGAGGCCGTGCCGTTGCGGCTGTTCTGGGGGGCGGCAGACGGCTTTCGGCCGGAGCGCATGAGCGAGATCCCGATGCGCAGCGGTTACAAATCCAGCGTGTCGGACCTCAACAACGACGGTTATCCCGATCTTGTCACCATCAACTCCGGCCATGCCGGTCCCGAAGCCGCGGCGCGGGATACCGAACTGGGTGCACACATCTATTGGGGCGGACCGGAGGGAGCCATTGCCGGCCCGGGCCCCAACCGCTTTGACCTGGCGCGCCGCCAGATCCTGCGCGAGCCGGACCTCGGTTCCATCAACGTCGCGGACCTCAACCGCGACGGTTACCTCGACCTCGTGCTCGGCGCCTTCGAAGGGCGGGACGGAAGTTCCCAGCTGGTCATTTATTACGGCTCGGCCGAAGGCTTCCTGCCCGCCAACCGTGTCGCCGTGCCGGTGCCCAGCTACTCGATCGGGGCGTTGATCGCCGATTTCAACGGCGACAGCTGGCTCGACATTACGGTCGCCTCGCTGAACAGCGACCAGGTCATCACGCACTGGGGCGGCCCCCACGGCTACAGCGCCGACCGGCGGCACACGCTAAGCACGCCCGCGCCGATCGAAGTCGAGACCGCCGACCTCGACGGCGACGGACACCTCGACCTGCTCGTCGGCAGTTATTTCGACCGCGTGGCCAAGCGGCACGACACCGGCACCACCGTCTTCTGGGGCGCGCCCGACGGCTGGCGCGAATCGAACGCCCAATGGCTGCCGGGCATGACGCCGATCGGGCTGGCCGTGGCCGACCTCGACGGCGACGGGCACCTCGACATCGTCTCCCCGCACTACCACGGCGAGCTCTCCCGCGAGCGGCTGCCCTGCTACATCTACTGGGGCGGCCCCGACGGCTACAATCCCCTCAACCGGACGGCCCTGATCGCCGACTCGGCGGACGACGTGATGATCGCGGACTTCAACGGCGACGGCCGGCCCGACCTCGCGTTTTCCTCCCATTCGACGGACTTCGGGCACCTGACGCAGTCGCCCATCTACTTCAACGACGGGCAGCGCTTCGCCAACCCCACGGTGCAGTATCTGCCGACCCGGGGTCCGCACTGGATGTGGGTGCAGGATCCCGGCAACATCTACGACCGGCGCCACCGCGAGAAATTCACCTCGGCCCCGCTGGCCTGGTCGCAACCCGCCACCGCCGGAAGCGTCGCCGTGACGGCCACCACCCCGCACGGAGCCCGCGTGGCCGTGGCGGTGCGCAGCGCGGCCAACGCGGAGGCGCTGGCCCGCGCACCCTGGCAGGAGGCCGCCGCCGGCCGCTTCACCACCGCCGGCACCGACCGTGTCCTCCAATACCGCCTGATCCTCCACAGCGCCAACGGCGACGCCTACCCGGTGGTGAGCGAGGTCCGCCTGAGCCTGCGCTGAAATCGGACCGGCGGGGCGGCCTCCGGTCCTAAGGGAGACGTTGGCAGGCCGGGCCGCTTCCCCATCATCGGCCCGGCCGGCCCGCTCCCCCCGAACCCATTCTCCATGCACCTACACACGCTCGATTTCATTGTCATCGCGATCTATCTGCTCGGCCTCGTGGCTATCGGCTTCCTGTTTGCCGGTCGTCAGAAGGACAAGGCGACCTACTTCCTGGGCAACCGCCGGATGCCATGGTTTCTCGCGGGCATCAGCGTCATCGCCACCCTGCTCTCGACGATGACCTATCTCGCCATCCCGGGCGAAATGATCCGCTACGGGATCGGCCTCTTCTCCTCGCTGCTCGCCTTCTTCGTCATCGTGCCGTTCGTCAACTACCTGATCATCCCGTTCCTCATGCGGCTGGAGGTGACCAGCGTTTATGAATACATCGAGACGCGCTTCAACCTCACGACCCGGATGCTGGCGGCCTCGGCCTTCATCGTGTCGCGGGTCATCTGGACGGGACTCATCATCTACATGGCCGCGTTTGCCATCGCCGCGATGACCGGCTGGAGCATCGCGCTCATCATCATCCTCATCGGGCTCATCACCACCCTCTACACCACGGTGGGCGGCATCAGTGCCGTG
>JAHCLN010000191.1 GCA_026125215.1 Opitutaceae bacterium | reverse complement strand
TCCTGCAGGCCTCGGACGAAGGTCTGAAACGGCGCACCCGTTTCCTGCTCGACTGGCGGATTCCCTTCACCTGTCTGGCGAGCGGACTCGTCGAACTGGTGGAATTGCGCAACCGCACGAGCACGGAGCAACGCGCCACGTTGTCGAACCAGGCGAATCCCCACATCGAGCTGGCGCTGGTGACGTTGCCGGCCGGGGCCTCGATGATTCTTCGGCCGAGCTTTTTGATCGGGGCGCTCGCGGAGCAGGGCGGCCGGCTGGCGATCCGGCGGCGCTGGCAGATCTGGCGCTGGCAGTCGTGGATCACGCTGCAATTCCGCTTTTTTGAGTTTGCCGGTCCCTGCCGTCTGCTCGTGGCCGGGAGCCGCGGGGTGCGGGCCGAGGTGCTTTCGCGCCGGGAAACGCCCGCCGCCCGCCGCACCAATCAGGACGCGACGGTGGGTTTTTCCCCGCACCTGGATTACCGCCCGGCGCGCGCGGAAACTTTCTGGGGCTACTACCGCGGCATGAATCCGCTCTTCGACGATCTCTTCAGCGGCGAAGGTGTTTTCCTTTGCCAGGAAATCACCGCCGGCGAAAAGGGCGGGGCGCGGCGATTCTGGTCGGGCCTGCGTGACGGTATCCTGCGGGTGTTTGGCCTGTAGAAAACGGTGGCGCCGGGCGTGGATCAAGCCGGCGGCTTGCTTCCGCGACCTTAGTCGCTTGTTTCCGGGCTGCATGGCTTCCCTCTTTCAACTCAGCTCCGATTACCAGCCGACGGGAGACCAGCCGCAGGCGATTGAGAAGCTCGTGGCTTCGATTCAGGCCGGAAACCGGCATCAGACGCTGCTGGGCGTCACCGGCTCGGGCAAGACCTTCACGATGGCCAATGTCATCGCGCAGTGCGACCGGCCTACGCTCATCATCTCGCACAACAAGACGCTGGCGGCGCAGCTCTATTCCGAGTTCAAGAACTTCTTCCCCGCGAACGCCGTCGAATACTTCGTCAGCTACTACGATTACTACCAGCCCGAGGCCTATATCCCGTCGAGCGACACCTTCATCGAGAAGGATTCGTCCATCAACGAGGAGATCGAGCGGCTGCGCATCGCGACGACCAGTTCGCTGGTCTCGCGGCGCGATGTGATCGTGATCGCCAGCGTGTCGTGCATCTACGGGCTGGGTTCGCCGGAGGATTTCACCGAGCTGCGCATCGCCTTGCGCCGGCACGATCCCCTGGGGCGCAACTCCCTGCTGGAGCGGCTGGTGGACAACCAATATGAGCGCAACGACTACGAGCTGAAGCGCGGCCGCTTCCGCGTGCGCGGCGACGTGGTGGACATCATGCCGGCCTATTCGGAGCTGGGGCTGCGGGTGGAGTTCTTCGGCGACGAGGTGGACGCGATCAGCGAGTTCGATCCGCTGACCGGAAAAATCCTGCGCCCGCTCGACCAGTTCGACCTCTACCCGGCCAACCAGTATGTGACGACCCGCGGCAAGCTGGAACCGGCCGTGGCGGCGATCAAGGCGGAGCTGGAGGAGCGCGTGGCGGAGTTTGAGCGGAACGGGCAGTTGCTCGAGGCGCAGCGCATCCGCATGCGGACGAACTACGATTTGGAAATGCTGCAGGAGATGGGATTCTGCAACGGCATCGAGAACTACTCCCGCCACCTCACCGGCCGAAAGGCGGGGGACCGCCCCTTCTGCCTGATTGATTTTTTTCCGAAGGACTTCCTGCTGATGATTGACGAGAGCCATGCCACCATCCCGCAAATCGGCGGCATGTATAACGGTGACCGGGCCCGCAAGCAGACGCTGGTGAACCACGGCTTCCGGCTGCCCTCGGCCTTGGACAACCGGCCCCAGAGTTTTGTGGAATTTCAGCAGATCACCGGGCAGACGCTCTATGTCTCGGCCACGCCGGCGGAGTTCGAACTCAAGGCCTCGGCCGTGGTGGCGGAGCAGCTCATCCGCCCGACCGGCCTGCTCGACCCGCAGATCGTCATCCGGCCGATTAAAGGCCAGGTGGAGGACCTGATCGGCGAGGTGCGCAAGGCGGTGGAGGCGGGCGAACGGGTGCTTGTGACCACGCTCACCAAACGGCTCTCGGAGGACCTGACGACCTACCTGCGCGAGGCGAACATCCGGGTGGAATACCTGCACAGCGACATTGATGCGATCGAGCGCGTGGAAATCCTGCGCAACCTCCGGCTGGGCAATTTTGACGTGCTGGTCGGCATCAACCTGCTGCGGGAAGGACTGGACCTGCCCGAGGTCGCGCTCGTGGCGATCCTCGACGCCGACAAGGAAGGATTTTTGCGCAGCGAAACGTCGCTGATCCAGACCGCGGGCCGGGCGGCGCGGCACGAAAGGGGACGGGTAATCTTTTATGCGGACAAGGAGACCGATTCCATCCGCCGCACGGTGGAGGTGGTGAACTATCGTCGCGCCAAGCAGCTCGCCTACAACGAGGCGCACGGCATCACTCCGCGCAGCGTCAAGCGTGCCGCCCAGGCGAGTCTGCACGTCTATGACGGCTCCGGTGAGAAAGAAGAGTCAGCGGTGGCCGAGAGCGTGGACGATGTAGCCGCCGTGATTGCCGAACTGGAGGACGAGATGCAGGCTGCCGCCGGCCGGCTGGAGTTCGAACGCGCGGCCCTGCTGCGCGACCAGATCAACGCCCTCAAGGCGGGGGACTACAAAAAAGCCGTCCGGCCGAAGACGACTGCTTACGGTCGCAAAAAACGCGGTTAATCCCGGGCCAGTGAACCCAGCAACGCGGCGGTTTCGGCGGGTTTGCGCCAGTGCGGATTGTGGTCGCCTTCAAATTCGATGACGGTCCAGCCGCGGGCGCGGGCGCGTTCGGCAGAAGCCCAGAAGGCGTCGGCTTCGGGGCGCTGACCTGTCTCCACGGTGAGAATATAGGTGGTGGGAATTTTTTCCCGGGTGGGATTTTTCAGACTGATCGGATCGGTGAAGGTCTTGAGCGGGTGGGGCACGTCAATGGGGTGCGGTTTGCCGGGCTTCACCCAGACCGGGATCATAAACCCATCCCGCGTCATCTCGGACAATGGCAGGCGATTGCCGGTGAGAACGGCGGCGCTTTCGCCGTCTTCGGGCACCATGGCATCGAGATAGACGAGCCGGGCGATGCGCTCCGGCAGGCGGTCGGCCACGCCGCTGATGATCATGCCGCCGTAGCTGTGGCCGACGAGGATGATGTCGGTCAGGTTTTCAAAGCGGATGACGTTGAGCACATCCTCGATGTGGGTTTCGAGCCCGATGCCGGGCGAAGCGAGGTGGGCGCGTTCGCCGAGTCCGGTGAGAGTCACCCGCCGCACATCATAGCCCTGTTCGCGCAGCAAAGGATCGACCTTGGCAAACTGCCAGGCACCGCCCCAGGCACCGTGAACGATGAGCATGACGGGTTTGGCGGCCAAAGGATGCCAAACCAGCACGAACAGGAGACAGAACCGGAAAGCGGGCAGGAGCATGCCCGCATGCAGGCAGCTTCGTGCCGGCCGGGCAAGCCGCGGGCCTCAGCGCCGCTTCTTTTTGCCGAGAGGCTGCTCGATGTTGAGGTAGGTCTTGGCGAGCATCTGCGATTCGTAGAATTCCACCAGCCGCACGCCTTCGCGGGGCTTGATGAGATCCTTGCGGGTGGCGTGGTCGATCTGCTGCTTGATGCGGCGGCAGAGTTCCTCCCACTGGTATTGCACGCCCTCGATGACGTCGGAAACGCGCGAGCCGGCGAGGGCCTCCTCGATGTAGAAGCCGTTGGGCTCGTCGTCC
>JAHCLN010000190.1 GCA_026125215.1 Opitutaceae bacterium | reverse complement strand
CGGCTGGTTGCGCTGCCAGGCGTGCCCGAGACCGGCGTAGGCCAGCACGTGCGGGTTGACCGCGCCGGTCTCAAAGATGTCGAGCAGGGCCCGGCCGGTGTTTTTCCAGGCGGTGGGGTCGGCGCCCGGGGCGGGGGGCACCGGCAGCAGGTGGCTTGAGGCCGAGAGAAAATCAAAGCGCTGGCCGGCGGCGATCAGGGCGTTGAAGGCGGCCTCGTCGTAGTTCTCGCCGGCCTGCCGCGCGCGCACCGCGGCGACGCCGGCGGGCAGCATGGCCTGGAAGCGCATGAGTTCGCCGAGAAAGTCCGGCGAGCCGGGCAGCTGGAGCGAGTGTTTCAGCTGGTGGTAGAGGACGAGATTGGCGTGCAGCTGGATCACGGCGCGCTGGAAGGGCGTGCGGGCAAGCGCGTCGAGCGGCTGGGCCAGGCGGGACTGCCGTTCCAGCTCGGGGATCTGTTTTTCCAGCTGCAGGTAGGAAAACCGTTTTTTGCCGTCGCCGTCCTCCATCGTGAGGTTGAACAGCGTGAGGAGGTCGGGATGGACGATCTCGAAGGTGCGCAGGGCGTCGGCCTTCTCGGGCCGGAACTGGACCTCGGCCAGCCATTCGATGGGGCTGAGCGCCGGGCCGTCGGGATTGGCCACCCTTTGGCGGCCCTGCAGCTGCAGGAGCGAACTGCGCGCCACGGTGTCCATGGGCTTGATGCGGCCGTTGACGAGCACGGGCAGCCGGCCGAAGCCGTTGAGGTCAAAGTCGGGCCGCGGGGCGCGCTCCCGCAGGGTGGAGAGGAGCCAGACGGCGCCGAGGGCGAGGACGAGGAAGGGGATGAAACGCTTCATGGCGGGCGGTCAGTTGGCGGCGCGGCGCTTGCGGATGAAACCGCCGAGGGCGATGCAGAAGTGCACGAGCAGGCCCGCGCTCATAAGGGCGCAGGCGATGTAGGGCAGGGTCCAGCTGGGGTTGCGGACGATCTGCAGGATCGTCGTGCGGTCGTTGTTGTCGAAGCCGGCCTGGTAAAACGTGAGCCCGGCGTAGCGCAGCGGGTTGTTCATGTAGATGAGCACTTCGCGGTCGTCCGTGCCGTTGGGGGTGGTGAGCCGCACGCGGCTGGAAAAATTCTTCGGGATGTCCGTGCCGGCGTAGCGGTCGTGGCTGAACTTCAGCAGGGTGAGGGCGTAGGGCTTGTAATGGCGCTCGAAACGCAGGGCGATGCGCCATTGGCGGCCGGCGTATTCGAAGACCTGCGGCTGCAGGAGCTGGGGCGAGACCTGCCAGATACCGAGGCTGCCTTCGGGACCCGCCAGTTCGACGAAGGCGGTGGGCAGGTTGCGCTCGTTGGGCTTGTAGGTGAGCGGAAGCGGGATGGTGCGCAGGCGCGTGCCGATGTCGCGATTGACCGGGACCGGGGCGTTGGCGGGCTGGCCTTCCTCGCGCATCTGCAGCGCGGCGTTCGGGTAGTAGGCGCGCGGGATGACGCGGAAGGGAAGCTTGGGGTGCTGCACCTCCGTGCCGCGGGCGAGGAGCTGCTCGGGCACCACCACCACGTCGTCATGGTCCGGATGTGTCGTGTCGATGATCGCGAGTTCGTTGAAGCGGTAGCTCTCGGAGTAGTTCTTGGTTTCCCCTTCATCGAGCCGCATCTGGTATTCCTCCTGCCAGAGGCCGGTGAACAGCTCGCCGAGCAGCAGCACAATCAGGCCGAGGTGGGTGAGGAAGAGACCGGATTTGCGCCAGCTGAGCTGGAAGCGGGACACGTGGGCGACGATCAGGTTGATCAGCAGCAGGCCGCCGATGAAATAGCCGCCGGGAAACACCGGGACGGGGATGTCCGTGCCGGGGATGCGCTCGAGCACGAAGAAGGTGCGGAAGAATTTTTCCTGCACTCCCCAGATGCCAAGCTGCACCTGTGCCAGCGTGGCCCAGAACACGAGCACGATGGACAGCGCCATCAGCACCACCGTCAGCTTGAGCGACACGAAGAAGTCGCGGAAGGCTTTCCAAGTCTCTTGCATGGGCCTCAGGGAATGCGGACGGTTTCGATGAAGGCGAGGAAGGCTGCCTTTTCCTGTGCCACCAGGGCGTCGGGTCCCATGAGCTTGAAGAACCAGGTCTCGCCGGGCAGCGCGAGCACGGCGCCGATGATTCGCGTGGGGATGCCGTTGGCCGACCCGGCATAATCCACCACGTCGAAGTGCAGCGGGCCCACATCAATGTGCTGCACCTCGGCCTCAAGTTGGGCCGCGGTCTGCGGGGAAAGCCCGATGTGGCCGCGCCACCGGTTCATGTTGGCCAGAAGGCCGCCGGTATCGCCGGGGAAGGAGGTGATGGACAGATCGGCCTCGCCTGCGTCGCCGCGGATCGCGTAACTGCCCTTGCGCATGGCGCTGGCCGCGCCGGGGGTCCAATGCGAGGGCGCGTTCCATTCGAGGTGACGGTTGCCGGTGGGCACGGGGATGGAGGCCATGTCCGGGGCCGCCGCGGGCGCATCGGGTGCCGGCACGACCGGCGGCACGGTCTCCTTGGGAGTCTGGTAGTTCGCGACCTTGCCTTCACGGCAGCCGCCGAGCAGCATGGTCAGTGCGAGTGCGGAGAGGAACACATGGCGGGAGGGCATGGAAGGGGTAGAGGACATCACCTCGGGCGGAAACATCAACCCTAACCGGGAAGTTATCAGCACGCGGCGTGGCGGGGATTAGCGGAGGCTCGGACCTTGCCAAACCGGGGCGGGCGGGAAATAAGCGCGCATGAGATTTGCGCCCCTGGGTGATGCGGCCATCACGGTCGATTTCGGCCCGCAGCCGGATGCAGCCACGACGGGTCGCCTGCAATCCTTGGCACGTGCGCTGCAGCAGGATCCGCCGGCAGGTGCGGTGGACGTGGTGCCGGCATATGTCACGGTGACGGTTTTCTACGACGGTGATGTGACCGGTGATTTCGCGGCGAGATGCGCGGCGATCGAGGCCAGGGTGAGCGCCATGGCGGAAAGAACGGGAACTGCCGGCGCGATGGTGGAGATTCCGGTCTGTTATGATCTTGAATTTGGGCCGGATCTCCCGCGGGTGGCGGCGCAGGCGCAATGCACCGAGGCTGAGGTCGTGGCTTGGCACAGCGCCGGCGAATACAGGGTGGAAGCGGTGGGGTTTTCACCGGGATTTCCGTATTTGTCCGGCCTGAACCGCAAGCTGCACACGCCCCGCCTGGCCACGCCCCGCGTGGTTGTGCCTGCCGGCAGCGTCGGCATCGGCGGTGCGCAAACGGGCGTTTACCCGCGGGCCACGCCGGGCGGTTGGAATCTCATCGGTCGCACGCCGGTGATCCTGTTCGATCCGGAGGCCCGCCCGCCGGCGCGGCTGCAGGTGGGCGACCGGGTGCGCTTCAGGGCCATCACCCGGGAGGAGTTTTTCGCATGGAAATGACAGTGCGACGCGCCGGGATGCTCACAACGATACAGGATGTCGGCCGCCCGGGCTGGCGTGCGGCTGGCGTGCCGCTGGGCGGGGCGATGGATGCGCTGGCGCTGCGGCTGGCGAACCTGCTCGTGGGCAATGCGGAAAATTGCGCCGGATTGGAGATTACCCAGACCGGCCCAGAGCTGGAGTTCTCCGTGGATGTGCTGGTGGCGGCGGTCGGTCCCCGGCTGGAACAGCTGGAACCCGGCCGGCCGCAGGTGGTGCGGGGCCGGGAACCTTGGGCGCCCGGAAGGTTGCTGCAGGGATGTCGCGGCTGGCTGGCCATCGCGGGCGGACTGCAGGTGCCGGAGATCCTGGGCGGACGCGGCACGGATCTGCGGGCAGGCTGGG
>JAHCLN010000019.1 GCA_026125215.1 Opitutaceae bacterium | reverse complement strand
GCCGCCAGGGCTACCTCATCAAGCCCGACCGCACCCGCGCGCTCGACTCCGACTTCCTCAACTTCCTCGACGGCGTCCGCCAGCAGCTCGGCTCCGACCTCCTCAAGCACAACGACCGCGCCGACCTCCTCTCCGGCCACCGCCTCAACGAGGCCGCCCAGCGCATCATCGACCGCCTTGTCTTCCTTCGCATCTGCGAAGACCGCGGCATCGACACCGGCACGCTCCTCGAGACGCTCTTTACCGGCTGGTATCGCCAGCAACCCGAGTCGCGCCAGCCCAAGCTCCGCAAGGTCTCGCACCAGACCCACCTCCGCTTTGGCAGCGCCGCCGAGGAAGAACCCGGCAACGCCTACACCCCGCGCCAACCTGCCGAGGGCGGTCTCTACCGCGAACTCACCGAGCACATCCGCGCCCTCGACCAGCGCCCGCCGAGCTACAAACCCTTCTTCAACGGCCAGCTCTTCAAGCCCCACTTCTCCGAAGACCTCGTCGTCGGCGACGAGTGGCTGGCCAACTTCATCCTCGATCTCACCGCCGACGACTCCGGCTACAACTTCGCTGACATCAAGGTCGAGATCCTCGGCGACGCCTACGAACGCTTCCTCGGCCACATCCTCGTGCCCAAGGGCCGCGGCACCGCCATCGAGGAGAAACCCGAGGTCCGCAAGGCCGGCGGCGTCTACTACACCCCGCGCTACATCACCGACTACATCGTCGAGCAGACCATCGGCCGCCTCCTCGACGGCAAGACACCCAAGGAAGTCGAGAAACTCCGCTTCCTCGATCCCGCCTGCGGCTCCGGCTCCTTCCTCATCCGCGCTTACGAACGCGTGATGGAGCACTACCTCCGCTACTTCACGGCGAATCCGGACAAACGCCGCAAGGACGACTGCTTCGTCGACGCCGCCGGCAACGTCCGCCTCACCACCGCGCTCAAGCGCCGCATCCTGGAGAACAACATCTACGGTGTGGACATCGACGCGCAGGCCGTGGAGGTCACGCAGCTCTCGCTCTACCTCAAGATGCTCGAAGGCGAGAATCGCGACACGCTGCGCCAGCAGACCGAGCTCTTCCGCGGCGAGCCCCTGCTCCCGCCGCTCGACAAGAACATCAAGTGCTTCAACTCCCTCATCGGCTCCGACTTCTCCCTCGACCCCGCCGAGCTCATCCGCGTCAACGCCGGTGACTGGGACGTGCACTTCGAGCCCATCATGAAAGCCGGAGGCTTCGACGCCGTCGTGGGCAACCCGCCATACATTCAACTTTCGATGGAGGAGTTCCGCGATCCTCTGACAAACGAATACCTCAAAGAGCGGTTCAAGATGTCGGGTGGAAGAATGAACACCTTCATCTTCTTTCTCGAGCGCGCCCGGGAGATCACACGTCATTCAGGAGCGTTCGGCTACATCGTGCCTAACACGATTCTCACCCAAGAATACTACGCCGATGCAAGAATGCGGACAGCGACGCTTTCTTCCCTCGAATTCATCGTCCAACCTAAGGGTCAAATCTTTGCCGATGCCGTCGTTGAGACTGTAGTTATCGTCGCAAGGAAAGCATCACCCACTCAGCGTCACCTTGTGACATTGGGCGACCTCCCGGAAACTGGTCTAGAAAACGCCCACCGAGTTGCTCAGTCCGAGTTCGGTCGAAACTACAAATGGTCGTTCGTCGTCCCTGCTGATCCAGCGCTTCAGGCATTGAAGGACAAGCTGAGTGCACTTCCCGTGAAATTCGGTGACTCGCTCAACATCAATCAAGCTATCGCGCTGAAGCATGACCGAGACGCATGTTTGACCGAAAAGAAGCTAACCGCCCGTCATCACGAGATTCTGGATGGTCGGCATATCGGACGCTACTTCACGGGTTCTTCGCCCAGCTTCTTCAAGTTCGACTTAGAGAAAATCCACAGCTGCAAGCGTGAGGACATCTTCCAGCTTCCAGAAAAGATCTTCTTTCGCCGAGTTGGCGACTCGCTGATAGGGTCGCTCGATCACAAGCAAAAGTATGCGTTGAACACTCTAGTCGTAATTTCGCCAACGGAAGCCACTGCGTTCGCGACCAAGTTCGTTCTGGGGCTCTTCAACTCGAAGCTGCTGAATTTCTACTACACCACCTTCCTCAAGTCCTCGAAGAAGGTTTTCTCAGAAATCCAAGCTCGGCAGGTTGCCCAGTTGCCGATGCCGAACTTCGATAGAAAGTCCGCTGATGGCCAACAACACCACGACCGCCTCGTCGCCTTGGTGGACAAGATGCTGACGCTGACGCCGGCGTTGCGGGCGGCGAAGACGGACGCGGAGAAGGCGACGTTGCAGAACGCCCTGACGAAGACCGACCGCGAGATCGACCAGCTCGTCTACCAGCTCTACGCCCTCACGCCCGAGGAAATCGCCCTCGTCGAAGGCACCGCCCAATCACCGGCATGAAGCCAGCGGCACACACTTGCCTGCTTGCGTCCCGGGAGGTGCAAAGCAAGCTCCCTCCAATCGGATGAGCCAACCCGCCACAGTCGAATTCGCCCTCAGTGGCACGGTGCAGGGCGTGGAAATTTCGCCCACACATGTGCCATTTGGATTGATGCGCAAATTCCACGACGACGTGGAAAAGCTCGTGCTGGGCTCGAACCAAGGCTCGCTGGCTGACACACTCGTCGAAGTGCGAAAAGGCTCCTACGCCCTGGTTGTCCCGATTCCGGATCAAGTCCGCGAAAGCTTTGAGCGGGACATTGCCGTGGCGACCGAAGCGGAGGCCGCCGCCCACCCCGATCCCACGCGCCTCGGCGTGTTGCAAAGCTGGAAGAGGCGCGCAGAAGCCGAGGGCGGCCTCACTTTTCATCTCCGCCCGCATGCCAGCGCGCGCATCCCAACCTTGAGGATAGACGCCCATACGGTGCTGCGCCGCGCCACCGAGGATCGCTGGTTGCCGGTCGAGCTGATGCTGGTCGGGCGCGTGCTCGAAGCCGGCGGCGCCAAAACCAATATCCACGTTCGCCTGCGCGACCAGCCTCAACCGGTGATCGTGGCGGTCGATTGGAATATTCTGGAGCGCGAGGCTTTTCCTTTCACCGGCGACAAGCTGCTGAGGGTTGCCGCCGAAAGGAACCAGCGGACCCGCGCACTCCGCCGGCTGCGCCTGATCGAATTTGTCGCCTACCAACCGGAATACGACGAAGCCGCATTTGCCCGGATGACCGCCGCCGGGGAGAAGGCCTGGGCCGACGTGCCCGACGCCGCCAAGTGGGTCCGTGAACAAAGGGACTGACCATGCGGAACGCCGTCCAACTCGACACGAGTTTCCTGATCACGCTGGCAGATCCGCGGAGAGACAGGCATGGGACGGCCAAGCAGTTCTTCCAGCAGTTCTTGAAGGAGCGGATGCCGATGGCGGTGTCGGCCATCGTCGTCGCCGAATTTTGCCGCCGGCAGGAACTGGGCACGCTGCCGCTGGAACAGCTGATGCTCGTGCCGTTCAATCATGAAGACGCGGTGATCGCCGCCGGGTTTGACTTCAAAGACCTCAAGGCGGACGGGGCCGATCGGCAGGCGCTCAAAGACGACTTGAAAATCATCGGGCAAGCGCACGCACGTAATTTTGGCTTCGTGATCACCGATGATGCCGCGACCATGTTCCGTTATTGTGAATCGTTGCGCAAAGCCGGTCGCACGCACCTCCGCGGCATAAAGTTGCAAGACGGCTTCTCTTTGGAAGCGCTGACCGATAATGGCCAGAGAGACTTCCCGGTTGTGATGGAAGCGGCCGCAGAGTATCTAACCGAATAGCGGCCACTTGGGCTCCCTGTCATGCGCGTTCCATCTGGGCGGAAAGATCATCCTCTCCCAATTATTAAACGCACCGACCCGCCCGGCCTGCCCTTGCCCACGGACCCGCGCATGTGGGAACCGTGGCGGCGGCGGGCCTACGGCGACCGCTGGTTCGCCACGCCGCGGCCGGCTTTGACGGAGGACCAGCACGCCACCGTGCACTTCGCCGCCCGCGCCGTCGTGCGCGAGGTGATGCTCGCGCTGGAGCTGCGGCGCTTCCCGGAAAAGCGCTGGCACGACTGGCTCTGCCGCCGCGCCGAATGCTACGCGCGACTGAGCAAAAAACTCCGCCCGCGACTGCTCGGCCCGCACGACCGCGAATGGCTGCGTGTTTACATGCGTAACTGGCTTTTCGCCGCACTGCGCCACACGGCACCCCACCTCGCCGACTGCCTCCCGCCCGAGATGTGGGCCGGAGCCAGCCCGCTTACCCACGGCGTCGTGCCGTGGCGCCAGTGGCGGCTGAAGCATCTGCGCGCGGCCTGAGTCGGAACGCCTCCTCACGGCACCCACTCGTCCATCGCCTCGTTGCCCATCGGCACGGCGTGGCCCTCCCGCAGCAGGGCGTTGTTGAGGAAGAGCCATTCGCCGTTGGGCTGTAGCAGGTGCACATCGGCCAGGTAGCGGTCGTATTTGTCCACCTTGGCGGTGGTGACGATGATGTCGGTCGCCGCCGTCACCAGCTCCCCGGTGCGGTCCTTCGCGGCTCGGCCGGCCGCGGTGTCCAGCTCCGGACAATCGAGCCCGCGCAGGCGCAGTTTCTCGTCCATCTCGTAGCCGGGCAAAAGCACGCTCACGCCCAGCGTGTCGCCGTCCACGACCCGCCCCACCTTGACGCGGTAGGTGAACAAATCCGCCGCGGTGGCATCGGTTGCCGGCACAAACCCGCCATTTTCCCAGCGCACGATCATGCCGGCCTTCAGCCCCGGCGGACTGCCGTCTTCGAGCCGCCGGTAGAGTTTGAAGCCCGCATCCACGGCCAGGCCCGGGCCACGGGCGACCACCCGGTAATGGTCGGCGGCGCCACGCCGGGGCCGCAACAGCCTTACCGGTCCCTCGGGCTTGGGCGTCCCGACCGGCGGCAGCCTGCCTGCGGCCCGGACCGCATTCGCGGCCCGCACCTTTTTCTCCAGTTCGCGGCCGCTCCAGCGGTTTCTGTTCGCCTCGGCCGCCAGCTGCCGGCGCTCGCGGAGGTCACCGACTTCGCAGAGCAGGCGATACTGCAACCAGCCCAATTTTGCACGCGCGTGCAAAATTGGAAAAGACCGGTAGAATTGCACGCATTGGTAGAGCACCCGCCGGCTCGTGCCGGTGTCTTCCGCCAACCGGGCGATGACCATGGTGCCATAGTCCGCCCGCGCTGCGTGTCGCAGCACATGCTCATGGATGAGACGCCCGGTCTCATGGTAAGTCCGCACCCATGCCGCTTCCACTTCCTGCCGCGCCGAGGTCAACACCCCGGCCACCTGCTGGCGGAGTGTCGTATAGGCCCGGGGCATCGGGACAACGCGGTTGGGTGCCGCTCGGCTCATGGCTGGGAAGACCACGGTTCTGGCCCGACGCTGCTCCCGTCGCAACTCCGTTCGACCGCCGCTGGCGCCGTTCGTCGCTAATCGCTTGGCGGCGGGCGGCGGACGGTTAGCGTCCGCCCAACTTTCTCTCCCATGAAATTCCGCATCCTGTTCCTCGGTCTGTTTCTGCTCGCCCCGCTCGCGGCCGCCGACTTCTCCCTCGAAAACCTCCCGCCGCGCCCGCAGGCGCCCAACGACCAGTCGGCCTACCGCCGGCTCGTGCTCGACAACGGCCTGCGCGTCATCCTGCTCTCCGACCCCAAGCTCAACACGTCCGCCGCCTCGCTCGTGGTCCACGCCGGCCAGATCGACGATCCGGATGACCGCCCCGGCCTTGCGCACTTCCTCGAGCACATGCTTTTCCTCGGCACCGAGAAATACCCGGATGTCTCCGACTACGGCAACTACCTCACGAGCAACGGCGGCTACTCCAACGCCTACACGGCCTCGGACCATACCAACTACCAGTTCGAGATCGCGCACGAAACCTTCGAGGGCGCGATCGACCGTTTCGCGCAGTTTTTCATCGCCCCGCTCTTCACGCCGGAGTTCACCGAGCGGGAGATCAGCGCCGTCAACAACGAGGCCGCCATCTACCGCGAAAACGACGGGCGCCGCCTCTGGCAGGTGAAGCGCGAGCTCTACGCCCCCGACAGCAGCGAGCGCAAGTTCTCCACCGGCAACCGGGTGACCCTCGAGGGCACCACGCAGGAGGAACTGCTGGCCTTTTACCGTCAGCACTACAGCGCCGACCGCATGGCGCTCGCCCTGATCGGCCGTGCCACGCTCGACCAGCTGGAAGCCTGGGCGCGCGAATACTTCTCCGCCATCCCCCGCCACGAGCTGCCGCCCATCGTGCGCGAGCAGAAATTCCTGCCGCCGCTGCCCGCGCTGCGCCTCGCGCAGATCGAGCCGGTGAAGGAAGTCCGTCAGCTCGCGCTCGAGTTTGCCCTTGGCCCCACACGTCCGGACTTCGCCGCCAAACCCGCCGAGCTCCTCGGCCACCTGATCGGCCACGAGGGCGCCGGCAGCCTGCTCGCCTATCTGAAGGCGCAGGGCTGGGCCCTCGGGCTCGGCGCCGGCGCGTATGAGCGCACCACCGGCTACGGTTCGTTTTTGATCAACATCGACCTCACCCCGCAGGGACTGGAACAAAAGCACGAGGTGCTGGCGGCGGTGTTCGCCTACGTGCGGATGCTGCAAAACTCGCCCTACCCCGAGGCTTTCTTCCACGAGCGCGCGGCCATGGCCCGGCTCGACGAATTGTATCGCGACAAAGGCGATGGGGCGGACCGGGCGGTCGGCCTCGCCAACAACGCCCTGTTCCATCCGCTGGAAATCGCCGAGCGCGAGGCATTCCTGTGGCTCAAGCCCGACGAGGACGCCTACCGCCGCGTGCTGAACCATCTCCGGCCGGACAACCTGCTCGTGGCCCTCACGGCCAAGGGTCTGCCGACCGACCGGAAGGAACAGTATTATGACATCCCCTACAGCTACACCGAGGACCGCGGTCCGGCCTACACGGCGCTGACCAATCCGCCGGCCATCGCGGCGCTGCATCTGCCCAAGCCCAACCCCTTCACCCCGCGGCAGACCGAGCTGCTTGCCCTGCATCCGGTCCGCGTGATCGACGAGCCCGGGCTCAGCCTGTATTACCTGCAGGACACCGAATTCGCCCGGCCGATGTCGGCCTATGTTTACAAACTGCGCCCGGCCGCCGCGTTGGCCGACCTCGAGGGCGCGGTGCTGCTGCGCTACTACGTCGCCTGCCTCACCGAATCCATCAGCGAACTCCTGCAGGACGCCCAGCTCGCCGGCATCACCTGCAAGATCAACCGCGTGGGCGACGGCCTCTTCCTGAGCGTCGGCGGCTACAGCGACTCGGCGGCCCGTTTCCTCGACGCCTTGGGCGGCCGGCTCATCGGCTTCGAACTGGATGAGGAACGCTTCGCCGCCCTCAAGGACGGCATCCTGCGCACCCTGGCCAGCTTTCCGGTGAGCGAGACCTACCAAATCGCCCAGGAGCGCAAGCGCTTTCTCGCCCTTGAGCACCACATCATGGTCGACGAACAGCTGGAACGCGCCCGCACCGTGACACTCGCCGAGGTGCGGGACTTCGCCCGCCGGTTCTATGCCCGCGGCAAACTCGAAGGACTGGCCCACGGCAACCTGACCGCCGAGGATGCGGTCCGATCCACGCGGGCGCTGCAAGCCCGGCTGGGCACGCAGCCGTTGCCGCCGGAGGATACCTGGGAAATGCGCTACATCCGCTACCAGCCGGGCGAGACCGTGGTGGATGCCGAGCGGGTGGCCGGCAACAACTCCTGCCTTTGGCACGAATACCTTTTCCCCGCCGACACGCCCGAATACCGCGCCGCGGCAATGGTGCTCGGCAACTTCGTGAACGAGCCGTTTTACGCCGAGATGCGCACCCGGCAGCAGCTCGGCTACCTCGTCTGGGGCGGCACCAGCGCCGTTTCCCGGCAGCTCTTCGCCTACTTCGTCATCCAGTCCAGCGAATATGCGCCCGACGAATTGCGGACCCGCGCCTTCACCTTCCTCGCCACACTCGGCGAACAATGGGCCACGGTTGACGCGGAAAAATTTGCCGCTCTCGTGGCGGGTGTTCGCTCCAGCCTGCTGGAGAAGGACAAGACCATCGAGGATCGCGCGGTCGCACTCTTCGACCGGGCCTATCCCCTGCGCGGCGATTGGGAACGCAATGTCACCACCCTGGCCGCCTTGGAGCAGCTCACGCCCAAACGCGTCGGCGAAATCCTGGCCGAACTCGTGGCGCCGGAGACCCAACGCGCGCGCACGATCCTGCTCACCGGCCGCGAACACCAGACCAAGGGCGAAATCACACCGACCTTCACCGACCGCGCCACATGGAAAAAGACGCGCACGTTTGAGTAATTGGAGCCCCAAAAATAAAAGTGCAGCCACAGTCCTGAGGCGCGGCAGCGCCGGTAGGGTCCGCTCTCCGAGCGGACCGCGGTCGGCCCGGCCTTAAGCCCACAAAGCTCAAATACTCCGGGCCTTCGCGCAACGGTGCGTCACCCCAAAAAAAACCGGGGCGGAGGATTTCTCCCCCGCCCCGGCGTTGTTTTCTGTTTAGGCTGCGTCGGCGAGTTTCATCACCCGCCGCGACAGCGGCTGCCAGACCGAACGGTGGAGCGTCTCGGGGAGACGCACGGCCGATTCGATCCAGCTGCGTTTGACTTGAGTTTGCCGGGCCGGCACCGCGGCTGCCACGGCCGGCGGGCTGGTCATTTCCTTCTCCTGGGAGTTGTTTTCGAACTCGTAAGTGGCGAAAATGAGGCCCCCGGAGCCGAAGCCACCGGGCTGCACGACAAACATCGTTTTGGATTTCTTGTTCATGGTCGGACGGAGGATTCGGGCGATACGCTGAACCCTCCTGGCCGACCACGAACTGCGAAAGAACGGACGCGGAAACCTGCGGACGGCCGGCCAACCGTCAAGCATGCGCCCATGGCATAACTTGCTACCAAATCTAAGCCAATGGTTTGCGTAATTCTTGTTTCCCCGCCGCCACACGAAAAGGGGCGGAGGATTTCTCCTCCGCCCCGTGGTTTTCTGTTTCAGGCTGCGAGTTCCGGCCGGGCCGGCCGACGTCCCAGCGCTTGTCGAAACAAACGCTGCCAGACTCCGGGCCGGCGGGCGGCTGTCTGCCCGCAGTTGGGTTGTTTTGAGGCCGACAGCGACGATCCCACGCGGTTGCCCCGGAGCATGTAGTCATCGGCGCGGCGCATGAGGCTTTCAGGCTCATACCACGTGATGCACGGCACTTCGGGACCAACGCGCAGGTTCGCCGTCACCGGCGATCTTGTCGTGTGGTTCATGGTCAAATGGAGACGCCGCTTGGCGGCGCCTCCCGGTTGACCACAAACCGGCAAAGAACAGCCACAGCATGTCTCCCGCGGCCGGTTCGTCAAACGCAGGTTCCGTTCCAAATGCGTGACGCCGTCACGCCCGCGGCTCACCACACCCGGCCGGCCTGCCGGGCCTCGATCTCCCGCTCGGCCCCGTCTTCCAGCTCGTGCAGAAAATCCAATCCCGTGCGCCGCTCGATCTCGTCGATGGTGGTCAGGTAGCGGGCCGCCTCGCCGGTCGGCGCCGCCGCGTGCGGGATGAGGAAGGCCAGCGTGCGGAGCCGGCCCTCGATCTCGTCGATCACAATCAGGTAAAATGCTTCGGGCACGGCCACGCGGCCGCGCAACCGTTCCGGCCGGTCGCCAAAGACCGGACCGGTGATCGCCCATACCTCGCCGTAACGTGCCGGCCAATTCGTGGCGATTTTCATCTCCAGCCCTTTCCACAGGCCGGCGTTGAGCGCGTGCAGTTGCGGCACGATGTTGGACATGAGGAAGGTCTCGCGCTGCGCCGCTTCGCCGTGGCGCGTGGCGATGGCGTGGTTGGGCGCCAGGTGGCCGCGGTCGTAGCCGCTGCCCGTGTAGTCGTCGTGGCTGATCCGCGCCACGGTGCGGCGGTCGGTCTCGAAACGATCCGGCCGCGGCGGCGCCGCGGGGAAATTTTTCATGTCGGCCACGCGATAGGCCGCCCACACGGGATTGCCGATCGCATCGCTGTAGCCGACGGCATAGGCCTGGTTTGTCAGCACCCGGAAGGCCGGGGCCGCGGGGCCGGCCGAGCGTGGCGCCCCGCCGTAAACGATGGACTTGTCGCCGGCCGCGATCGTCCCCGCCGCGCTGTCGGCGTAGTAGAGCTGCCAGACGTCCCACGCCACATCGAGCGCCGAGACGCGCTTGTTCCGCTCGAAGGCGTTCTGCACCAGCCGGGAAACCTCCTGCCGCCGCGGCTCGGGCTGCGCGAGATACCAGCCGCCCAAGACCAGCGCGGCGGCGAGGTTGAGCCACAACAGCCAACGGCCGGCGCGGGGCAGCAGGCCGCGGGAACGGGACTTGCGGGAACGTCGGGCCATGCGCTTACCGGCCGAGTTTGCGCAGGGCCTTGTTGATCCGCACCGGATCGCATTCCCCCGGCCGGTAGTCCGGCCCCAGCCATTCCAGCCACTCGCGGCCCAGATCCGTGCCGGGCTCGGCGATGCAGGCCAGCATGTCGTGAAAGGCTTCCAGTCCGCCGCAATCCTCGGGCGGACCCGCCCGCTCGCCGGCCGCGCATTGCGGATAATGCACGCCTTTTTCCACGGTCTGGATTTTCTCCACGCCGATGTCCACCTGCCAACCCTCGCCAAACTGGTAGGTGTAGGTGAACCGCCCGCGGGACTCCAGATCGAGGTCGGCCAGCGTCACATCGCGGTCGTCCTCGACCACGACTTCGTCGCGCTTCACGGGGTTGCCAAACCGCAGGTCGTCGAGGGCAAACTCATGTGTCTGGTAGTCGAACCAGTCGAAGGCCACCTGGATGGCGTCGTGCAGCCGTGAGAGCCACATGGATTCGCGCACGAGCAGCCGCCGCCAGACGCGCGGGGTCGTGCCCGCAACCTCCAGCCGCAGCACAAACACCTTTTCGGGGGTCTTTTTCTTGGCGGAGCCCTGCCCCTCCAGGATTGAAATCATGCGACCCTTCTACGGCCGGCCCCGCCGCGGGCAAGCACCTGAACGGCCGGCCTATATTTCCATCGCCAAACCATAATCGGTCTATTTTACTTTGAGCCCATGTTGCGCCCTTGGGTCTTTGTCGGATTCACCGGTCATCGTAACCTGTCCAACCCTGAATTGATCGCGCGCAGCCTCGGCGAGGCACTGGGCCGCATTGCCACCCGCACGGGCAGCCCCCTCGCCGCGGTGTCTTCTGCCGCCATCGGGGCCGACACGCTCTTCGTCAAGGCAGTCCAGCAAAGGGCCATTCCCTGGATCCTGTTGCTGCCCTTCCCCCCGGAAATTTTCGCCAATGAACAGGATTTTCCGACAGAGGCAGACCGCGCCGCGTTTTGGAAACTGGCGGAAAGCGCGGTGCATACCCATACTAATCCTGGATTCAAAACGGAGCAACCAACGACGGACTCCCGCGAGAACGGATTCCTCGAGTGCGGCCTGCGCACTGTGGAGGAGTGCGACGTGCTCGTCGCGGTGTGGGATGGGTTGGAGCCGCGTGGACTCGGCGGCACTGGCCGCATCGTCGCCTACGCCCACAAGCTGAAAAAGCCTGTTCTCTGGATTCACGCGGCCACTGGGAAGCTCACCGAGGAACGCTTCGACCTGCTCAAACCCGACCCCGCCACCGTGCCCCCGGCGACTGGCCGTGAGCCACTTTCCACATCGGAGCAACTCCGGCAAACTTTCGCCTATTTTGACCGGCATGCTGAAACCAGTGCACCGTTCGCAAAGTATCTCAACATCAGCGTCGTCGCCCTGCACCAGCTTTCGATCGCCATCGCAATTGCCGGCCTGATCTGGGTCGCATTTGGTCCGGCGGCCAGCCTGATCAAAATCGCGGCCTTGGCGCTCGCCCTTCTGCTGCCTTGGTATTTTCACCACCGGCAAAGCGCCTGGATGGACAACCGCCTGCGCGCAGAATTGTGCCGCTCGGCCCAGGCCATTTGGAACCTACGGCAGCACGAGC
Source organism: Opitutaceae bacterium (assembly GCA_026125215.1). Lineage (GTDB taxonomy): Bacteria > Verrucomicrobiota > Verrucomicrobiia > Opitutales > Opitutaceae > UBA2377. The sequence continues at coordinate 22,994 of JAHCLN010000019.1, read as the reverse complement.
ACATCTTTCCCGCCCTCCGCTTGCCGGTTTTTGAATCCTTCCAACGCAGCCTGCTGCTGCTGCGGTTGAGCGCTCCCAAGTCTGTATCGGATATCGAGCCCGCCAAGGCTGAATATGCCGAGGCACGCATCCAAAACCAGACCGACTACTACACCAGACACGCCCGCAAAGCCCAGAAACACCGCCGCTGGGTCAAGGGGCTGTCCTACACCTGCACGGGCCTCGCGATTCTCTACGGCATCATCGTGACGCTGCATTGGTTGCCCGCAACCGATACCGCTTACCATGCGGTCAAGGCGCTGTCCCTCACGCTGCCTTTGGGGGCCGCCGCCCTGGTGGCTGCCATCACCGCGCAGGACATGGATCGCCGCGCCGCACGTTACACCGAGATGGCCAAGGCCCTCGCCAGCGCCAAAGTCCGCCTTGAGGCCCGCACCACCTGGGAGGGCGTGGCTACCGTGGTAATCGAGGTCGAGCGCATGCTGCTCTTGGAAATCTGGGAATGGTATTCCGTCTCCCGCTACTCTGGCAGCCATTGATCCACCCTGCCTTTGTCGCATAATGCCATCCTCGAAAATCAAACCTTCCCATGAGCAAATCCAGCAGCGTTTTCATCAGTTATCGGCGCGACGGTGGCGATGGCCTGGCCGGTCGCGTGCGTGATGCGCTCACCAAGCGCGGTTACAAAGTATTTCTCGACGTCGAGGATCTCAGGAGCGGCAAATTCAACGAAGCGCTCTTCGGCCAGATCGACCGCTGCACCGATTTCATCGTCATCCTTTCCCCAAACTCGCTCGATCGCTGCGTCAACGAAGGCGACTGGGTGCGCCTCGAAATCGCCCACGCCCTCAATCAGAAGAAAAACATCGTCCCGGTCTTGGGTCGGAATTTCCACTTTCCCGAAAAACTGCCCGCCGACATCGACGACCTCCGCCACTACAACGGCATCGGTGCCAGCCACGACCTGTTCGAGGCGAGCATGGACAAGCTGGCCAGCCATCTGCACAGTAACCCGGATAAGCCTTCACGGCTGCCCAAAATCGCCGCGATTCTCGGCGCTGTCGCCATGGTTGCTGTCATAGGGGTGGCGGTCTTTTGGAAATCCTCCTCATCCACAAAATCGGATCCAGCCGAAACCCAGCAATCTGACACTGCGAGCCGGAGCATCGCACCTCAATCCAGTCAGCCAACCAAAACAGCCAATTCCGTCGGCGAAAAAATCTCGCCCACGCTCCCCTCTACTGACTCCGCCCTCCCGAGCACACCGGGAAATGCGACCCTTACCGCACGCAGCACCATCACCGCCACAGATTCCCGCCCTGCCCCAGACAAAGCCGATGTGCTCTCGCGACTTAAGCTCTTCAATAAGAGATGGGTGACGACTAGGGAGTTCCTCACCTCGATGCAGCTCACTTATCGACAGCTCGCGCAAACGGTGAAGACGATCCGCTTGGGAGAAGCGGAGGACAAATTGGATCTGGTTTACTCCATTCCGGACGAATCAGAGGGCTGGCTCGATATGACCGCCCGTTTTCCTGTGCGTCCAGGCTCCAGCAAGATTCTCGCTCAACTCGAATTCAAGGATGGCAGTTGGAGTCAGGTTCAGGAATTGGCCGTGGAGGAATTTAGAAATTTCATCGAGGCTGAGGGAGCTGTCATCCGTGCCCTTTCCTCTGCGAAAGAAACTCCACCGCTCATGATGGGAACCATTAGGAGCAAACTTCCCGGAAACGATAAACCCGACATTCTGGGCCTTACCTTGCTCGCGCCACGCACCGTTAAAAAGTGGAAACTTGCCTTCGACGACGTCAGATATCCCGATTTGGAGATCGGAGGCGGCGAGACCAACGATCGTTACCAAGCCAGCAGCGGTAAAGGTGAAGGTTGGGCAGGATGGGTTGATCTTGAAATCAACGAATTCGGCACCCAGATGATGGAAAAGCCGCTCCAGATTTCGTGGATAGACGTTTCCGGTGCGGAGCATGGTCCTTTTCTCTATGACCTGTCGGTGGCACATCGACTGTTGCTCGGCGCAATGAAGAATTATCTCCTGAAAGACCCGAAGGGAGAAATGGTCTGGACCGTTTCCCTTCCCAAGCAGACCTATCAACCCAACCCAAAACAAAACCTCATGGCGAGCGGCTGGGGAGGCCAAGATCCCTACCCGGCGACCAAGGACGAACTACTGAGCCGGCTGGAGTATCACGGCTTGGGGTTTATTAACGGGGAAGGCATCTGGGGGAAAAGCAAATACGGTGGAAGTCGAAGTCATGCCCTACGCTGGCTCTCCGTGAAGGAAATTCGTTACGGCACGCAAGAGAATCGCTTCGATCACGTGGTGAAACTCGATGAGTCAGCTAAAAACTATTTCACTCAGAAAGATTACGAATTAAAGGGATGGAAAACCTCCAAGCCCCTGTCCCTCGGATCAAATTATGTCTTTGTTCAACTGACCTTCTTCGACGGCACCAAATCAGAAGTCATCTGGTATAAAGTTTCGGATTTGTTGACGGTGGCTTGGTGGGATAAAGATCCGTGACACACTTGAGGCACCGCCTTTGCGAGACAGCGATCATAGACCGTTGCCGCAATTTCCCCGCTCAGAAGCGCCAGGCCGCGCTCACGCCCACCTGCCGCGGGTCGGCGCGGTTTTCGTAGCGGGTCTCGATGTAGTCGGGATCTTCGTTGCCGAAGAAATAGACGCGCTTGTCATAAACCTCGTCGAAGAGGTTCTTCGCCCAGAACGTGACGGACCACTGCGACCAGGCGTAACCGAGATTCAGGTTGACCACGCGGAAGGCGCGGCGGGCTTCGTTTTGGTTGTTCGAGTCGAACTGCCGCGCGCGGCCGGTGAGATCGGCGTTGAAGAACAGCCCGCGCTCGGCACCGTAGCGCGTGCCGAGCGTGTAACCGTATTCCGGTGCGTTGGCCAGCACCCGGCCGCCGCCGGTGTTGCCGTTGGCCAGCGTGAAGGGTTCGAGCCGCGAGCGCATGAGCGCCAGCGAACCGCGCACGGTCCAGTCGCGCGTCAGCGCCCAGCCGGCGGCGGCCTCAAGACCGTAAACGCGGGCGTCGTTGCCGTTGGCGGTGAAGAAACGGTAGCTGCCGCCGAAGCCGGCGGAGTCGCGCACCTGCGCGTCCTCGCGCTGCAGCCAGAAAACCGTCACCTCACCGGTGAACCGCCCGTCGAAGCCGTGCCCGCGCACGCCGGCCTCCCAGTTCCACAGGGTCTCGGTTTCGTAGGTGAGCGGGTCGGTGGCGGGATCGATGCGCGCGTCCACGTTGATGCCGCCGGCCTTGTAGCCGCGGGTGAGCGAGACGAAGCCGAGCGTCCGCTCGGTCAGGTCGTGCTCCAGGGTGAGTTTGCCGCCGAAAAGCGTGTCGTCGAATACCGGCGCCGTGTTCACCACCGGATCGAAGCTGTTGCTGCCGGCACGGTAACGGGTGCGGGTGCCGCGGCCGGTCATGTCCACCGACTCGGCGCGCAGGCCGAGCACGAGCCGCGAGCGGGGCGAGAAGTCGTGGCCGAGCTGGCCAAAGAGCGCGGTGTTTTCCGCACGATAGACGGTGCGCAGGCCGCGGACATTCCACGGATCGGTGTTGGTGTAGCGCGAGAACTCCTCGGTGTCGGAATAAAACGCACCGAGCGTCCAGCGGCTGATCCAGCCGGCGGCGACGCCGGGCACGGAGTCGAGGCGCAGTTCCTGGTTCAGGACCCAGCGCGTGCGCGCGAGATCGCTGAACCCCATGTAGGAGGCCGCCGTCCAGTCGTCATCATAGCTGTAAACCGAACGCGTGCGGGCGCCGCCGGTCACCGTCGTGAAACGGAAGGCTTCCCCGCCAACCCAGGTGCCACGCAGGCTGCCGGCCACGGAGCGCTGCTCGTCGCGGCCGGGCTCGTCGCTGTAGGTAAACCGGCCGTTGTTATCGAGGGCGAACTCGTCGTAGCCGTTGTCGAGATCGGCCACCAAAAGCGCGGCTTCCCAGCGCCAAACGCGGTTCGGGTTCCACGTGAGGCGCAGCCGGGCCAGCTGCTCGTCGCGGGCATTGGTGTCGCGGTTAAGCGCGAGGTTGCGCCGGAAGCCGTCGCTCTCGCTTTGCTGGAGCGCGAGGCGGAACATGAGCTTCTCGGGCGCAGCGGACGCCAACGGGCCGCCCACGGCGAAGGCGCCGGTGCGGAGCGCATCGCCGCCCACGGTGGCCTCGGCGTGGCCGGTCCAGAACGGGGTGGGCGCATTGGTCACCAGACGCACGACACCGCCCGCCGCATTGGCGCCAAAGGCGCCGGCCTGCGGGCCGCGCAGCACCTCGATCTGGTTGACATCGAAGGCCGACGCCACCGTGCCGAGGCCGGTGAAGTCGAGATCATCCACAAGGAAGCGGACGGCCGAGTCCGGCGTCTCGCCCTCGAACTGGGAATTTTCGCCCACCCCGCGGATCTGGAGGTAGCGCGGCCGCGAGGTGCCGCCGGTCCAGGTGAGATTCGGAATCTGGTTTACCAGATCACCGAAGTGATGGACTGCGCCGTCGCGCAGCGCGGCTTCGTCGTAAACGGTCACGCTGGCCGGGATGCGGGCCAGCGGGGATTCCCACAGATCCGCCGTGACGCGGACCGGTGTGAGCACAACCGGCGCGTCATCGGCAGCCGGGGTCTGGGCGCGCGCAGCCAGGGCGGCCGTCAACGCAGCGGTGAGAAGAAGGATTCGTGTCGGGATTTGCATTGGTTGAATGCCCGACCCAAATCGGACTCCCGGTGAAGGGGCACCGGAACGGAGCCCCAAGGCGCGATTCGCGGCGCCTGCTGTTTCCTTCGTCGGCATGATCCGTTCAGGTTCGAAGGGTCGAGCAGCCGGTCGTGCCGCAATCTCAGCCCTCCGCGAAGGGCACCCCTACAGGCAGGGAAGAACATGCGCCCTTTGCATCCGCCGTCAACCCTACCGCGTGTCATGGCAAGGTGGCTGCTGTCATGCAGTTTTCCGTCATATCCACCGCGATCTCCGCTTGCGCATGGACAAACCGCCGCGCGCATGGCGGGATGCCCCTTCCTCCGATGCGTCCGAATCGTCTGCTGCCACTCGTCTGTCTCCTCGCCCTGCCCCTGTTGGCGCAGGATGATGACGACGTGACCGTGCTGGAAAACTTCATCGTCACCGAAAGCGCCGGCTACCGCGCCGGCGCCGTGCTGCCGACCTCACGCCCGGTGGACTCGGTCTTCGGTCCGGACCGCCCGGTGCTGGAAATCCCGCGCGCCGTCACCGTGATCACGCCGGAGCTGATGCGCCGGTTCGACCTCCAGAGCCTCGCCGATCTCGGGCGCATCGGCGCCGGCACCCAGGCGGCAAATTATTTCGGCATCGCGGGCACACCTTACCTTCGCGGAGCCAAGGCCGCGACCTTCTTCAACGGCATGCTGCGCGCCTATCAGCGCAACGAGATGCCGGTGTCCTTCGGTTCCCTGGAGGCGCTCGATCTCGTGAAGGGCCCCGCCCCCGCGCATTTTGGTCCGGCACCGGAAGGCGGCTACGCCAACTTCATTCCGAAATCGCCCTACTTCGACCGCACGCGCGGGTCTTGGGCCGTGACCGCCGGCTCCAACGATCATTTCCGCACACAGCTCGATCACGGCGGTCCCGTGATGCTGGGCGGCTGGCCCGCGGCCTACCGCGTGTCGCTCACGCTGCAGGAATCGGGCAGCTACTGGCGGAACGTGGGCAACGACTACGTCTCGGTTTATGCCGCTCTGAAGGCCCGGCCCCGCGAAGGCGTGAGCCTCTTCACCGGCGCCGAGTTCTACGACTTCCGCAGCAACGAAAATCCCGGCTGGAACCGCGTGACCCAGGCCCTGATCGACCGCGGCGAATATATCATCGGCGAACCGCAAAACCTCACCAGCGCCGCCTGGGGCGGCGCGGCCGACCGCACGCTCGTGCAGTGGCCCGGTGCATTCACCGGCCAGCCAGCCAATTTTCGCGCGCTCATCCTGCCGGCCGCGACCGCCGAAGCGCGCATCGCCCCCGCCCTGCTCGCCCTCATGGAAGACCGCCGCGGCACCGACGGCGGCTACCGCTACACGCAGGCCTACTTCGACGCGGGCGGCACGGCGCTCACCGAAAAAATCGGCGGCGACACCGTGCTCTCGGATCCCAACGATTACGCCGACGCGCGCGACTTCCTGTGGTTCATGGATCTGGCTTTCACCGGCGCGGCGAATCGCACCGTGACCTGGAAATCGCTCCTGGAGTCGCTCGCCACCGACAAGCATTCGAGCTACGGCTACGCCGTCGCCACCGAGCAGCTCGTGCTCGAGCAGAAGCTCGTCATCGAACAGCGCGCGCTGCGGCCAGCCGCCACCACGCTGACCTACGGCGCCTCCTTCCGTTACAGCCACGGCCGGGTGCTGCAGGACTTCGACGCCGAACCTTTCAATCGCCGCGATCTCTCCCGCCCGGCCATTTCCGCCAACAGTCGCGTGCCCGCCGGTTCCGACCGCGGTCCCGACGGGCTCAATCTCTGGTCCACCAGCCTCGGCGCGAGCACCGAGTCGGACCTCTGGCAGGGCGCACTCTTCGGTTTCGCCGAGACTGCGTGGAGCGAGCGTTTCTCCACCATCCTCTCGCTGCGCGGCGAATCCTTCCGCTACGAAGCCGGTCTGCCGGCCGCGGTGGAGCGTGCCACGCCGGCCCAGCGCACCGCGGCCGAACGCGCCGGGGAAAAAGCACATGGCTCCGGCTCGTTCAGCGCCGTCTGGCGAGCGCTGCCCGGGGCGCATTTCTACGGCACCTATCAGCGCGGCACGGCTCTCCAGCCCGGCCAGGGCGGCACCGTGAACAGCAAAAGCAACTTCGCCATGGCGGAGCTGCAGGAGTTCGGCGCCAAGTTTTCCCTCGCCGACGGCCGGCTCTTTGCCGGACTGGCCGGCTACCGGTGGGAAAGCGGCCGGTTCAACGACCGGGAAAACCGCGCCGAGCGGCTCCGCGGCCGCGGGATTGAGTTGGAGCTCACCTGGCAGCCGGTGGAGACGTTCAGCCTCATCGCCTCGGCCGGCACGCAACGCACCTTCCGGCTCGAACCGCCGGGCTTTCGCGCCCGCGACACCAATGCCCGACGCATCGCCCTGGAAGCGGGAGCTTTCGATGCCGGGGTCACGCCGGTGCCGCCGGGCAACCCGCGGCTCATTTATCCCGGCACGCCGGAAACCCAGCTAAAGGTGGATGCCGCCTGGCAGATCTCATCCGCTTGGGGCTGCTCGTTGGGTGCGGCATGGAGCGAACGCTTTTATCACAATTTCGAGCAGACCCTCGTCCTGCCGGAGTCACTCGTCTGGCGCAGCAGCGTCCACTGGCAGCACGGACCGATCACCCTGCGCCTGAGCGGGGAAAATCTTTTCAACGAAGATTACTTCATCGGTGGCGACCCCACCTTCGCCCACAACAACCTTGTGACCAAAGCCCCGCTCGCGAGCTGGAAGCTCAGCGCCGTCTGGAACTTCTGAAGGCGGTGCCCGACCCCGGAAAGCACAAGAGCCGCCCCTTTCGAGGCGGCCCGAGTGACCTAACACCAAGCAAACCGTAAGAACTACAAACGTTCACTGTTTTACCAGAACAGTGCTGACTACACCGGAATAGACGCGGCCACTTTCAAAACGCTCAAAATTTGCGCGAAAATATTCCGGTATTTTTCAAAATACGCTTTCAATTGCAGGCCAGCTGTTTGCGTATCGATACATCCGGTCGCTTCGAAGCCGGTTTCCGTTTTTCAAGAGCGTCAGGGCTTGGAGGGCCGGTCAACTCCACGCTATTCCACCATCACCCGCTCGATGGGGTTGGCCGCATCCGCCGGGGACTTGCCCGGCACCGGCGTGCTCTTCAGGGGATAGACAAAGCGCTGGCCCTCGTAATTGCGGAAGACCACCTCGTCGTCGGTGATCTTTTCGACGTATTCCGGATTAACCGGCACCTTGCCGCCGCCGCCGGGGGCATCGATCACGTATTGCGGCACGGCGTAGCCGGTGGTGTGGCCGCGCAGGGCCTTGATGATCTCGATGCCCTTGCGGACATCCACCTTGAAGTGGGCGCCGCCGGTGATGAGGTCCATCTGATAGAGGTAGTAGGGCCGCACGCGCATCCGCAGCAGCCGGTGCACGAGAGCCTGCATGACCTCGGGATCGTCGTTCACGCCTTTGAGCAGCACGCTTTGGTTGCCCAGCGGCACGCCGGCGAAGGCCAGACGCTCGCAGGCGTCCTTGAGCTCCTGCGTGGCTTCCTTCGGGTGGTTGAGGTGCACGCTCATCCAGATCGGGCCGTATTTCTTAAAAATCTCGCACAACTCCGGCGTAATGCGCTGCGGCAGGAAGACCGGGATGCGCGACCCGATGCGGATGAACTCCACGTGCTTGATGCCACGCAGCCTGGCCAGCAGGTGCTCGAGCTTGCGGTCGGACAGCAACAGCGGGTCGCCGCCGGAGAGCAGGACGTCACGCACCTCGGGGTGCGACTCGATGTAGCGCAGGGCCTGCTCGTATTCGGGGTGGAAATTGTAGTCCTGGGCGTTTGAGACGAGCCGGCTGCGCGTGCAGTAGCGGCAATAAGCCGCACAGCGGTCGGTCACGAGGAACAACACCCGGTCGGGATAACGGTGCACCAGCCCGGGCACCGGCGAGTGCTCGTCCTCCCCCAGCGAATCGAGCTGCTCCTCGGCCGAAAGCTGCATCTCGCCGGAGCGCGGAATGACCTGCTTGCGGATGGGGCAGTTGGGGTCGTTGCGGTCGATCAGGTTGAAGAAATACGGGGTGATCGCGAGGGAGAGCTTCTTGTCCGCGAAATAACAGCCCGCCTTTTCCTCCGCCGTCAGGGTCATGAACTGCTCCAACTGGGCAACGGAGGTGATGCGGTTCTTGAGCTGCCACGTCCAGTCGCGCCAGTTGCTCTCGGGGATGTGCGACCAGAGGCCCTGGCCTTGGAACCAGGCGGCGCGATCTTCGGTGTAAGGCATGGCTTTGTCGGAAAGCGGTAAGGCCCCTAACCATCGCTGTCAAACGGCGGGGCGGGAATTTATGGCCCGCGCCCGAGGTTTCCCCTTGGCAGGCGCGAAACGAGGGCTTTTCGTTCGCCTTTAATGTCCACGCCAAAACCAGGAGTTCTCGCCCTCGAAGACGGCAGTGTGTTCCGCGGCCTCGCCTTCGGGGCCGACGCCACCATCGCCGGCGAATGCGTGTTCAACACCTCGATGACCGGCTACCAGGAGATCGTGACCGATCCTTCCTACTTCGGCCAGATCGTCACCATGACCGCGCCGCAGATCGGCAACTACGGGGTCAACGACGAGGACACCGAGGCCGCCGCACCCAAGTGCTCCGGCCTGATCGTGCGCGAGGTTTCCCCGGTCGTCAGCAACTGGCGCGCAACTCTCTCCCTGCCCGACTACCTGCGCAAACACGGCATCCCCGGCCTGAGCGGGATCGACACCCGCGCCCTCACCAAGAAGCTGCGTGTGGACGGCGCCATGAAATGCTGCCTGAGCACGCTGCCCCTGAGCGACGAGGAGGCCGTCGCCAAGGCGCGCGGCTGGCAGGACATGGCCGGCAGCGACTACGTGAAGGACGTCACCTGCCAGCAGCCCTACGTGTGGCGCGGCGATGACCCTTCCCGGCACAACCCGCCCTACTACCCCGTCGGCACCACGATGAACGCGCCCGGCATCCCCGCGAAGACCTTCCGCGTGGCGGCTTTCGACTTCGGCGCGAAATACACCATCTTCCGCAAACTCGTGCGCCACGGCTTCGAGGTGCACGTCTTCCCTGCCACCGCGACCGCCGAGCAGGTGCGCGAGTTCAACCCCGACGGGGTCTTCCTTTCCAACGGCCCCGGCGACCCTTCCGCGCTCGCCTACGTGCACCGCACCGTCACCGGCCTCCTGCCACACTATCCGATCTTCGGCATCTGCCTCGGCCACCAGATGCTCACGCACGCGCTCGGCGGCACGACCTTCAAGCTCAAGTTCGGCCACCGCGGCGGCAACCAGCCGGTGAAAAACCTCGAGACCGGCCGCGTCTCCATCACCGCGCAGAACCACGGTTTCGCCACCGACCCGAAGTCCCTCGAAAAAGGCGGCGCGCTCGTCACCGAGATCAACCTCAACGACAACACCGTCGAGGGCCTCCGCCACAAGGAGCTCCCGGTCTTTTCGGTGCAATACCACCCCGAAGCCGCCCCCGGCCCCAACGACGCCGACCCGCTCTTCGTGGATTTCTACCGGCTCGTCGAAAAGCGCAAGGCCGGGAAGATCTGAGGTTGCGTCGTTCTCGTTCTCTTTCCGGCCGTCGTTCTCGGTTTTGGGAGCGCAGGCATGAACACGGGCATGAGAACAGATTACCCCAGGTGCCGCTCGAACTTCACCGCGTCCTCCGGCGTGTCCACACCGATGGTGGGGTCGTTGGTGAGGTCACAGGCGATCTCGTGGCCGTTTTCCAACACGCGCAGTTGTTCGAGTTTCTCGATTTGCTCCAGCCGGCCGGGCGGGAGCTTGGCGAATTTCTCCAGCAGATCCGCCCGGTAGGCATAGAGCCCCAGATGGCGGTAGCAGGGATTCGCCTGCACCCAGGCATCGTCCACCATCCCCTGCCGGTCGCGCGCATAGGGGAGCGGCGAGCGTGAAAAAAACAGCGCCCGCCGGGTCGCCGGGGCCAACACCACCTTCACCTGGTTGGGATTGTTGAAATCTGCCGCCGTCTGAAAGGGCGTGGCCAGCGTCGCCATCGGCGCGGTGCCGGCGATGAGCTCAGCCAGCAGCCGGATCTGCGCGGCGCTCACCAGCGGCTCGTCGGCCTGCACGTTGATCACCCGCTCCGCCCGCACGGTCCGGTTGGCCTCCGCGATCCGGTCGGTGCCGCTCGGGTGGGCGGGGTCGGTCAGGATCGCCCGGCCGCCGGCGGCGGTCACACAGTCGCGCAGAAGATCATGGTCCACGGCGAAATACACCGGCAGGTCGGGGGCCTCCTGTTGCAGACGGGCCACCACCCATTGCAGAAGCGGCCGGCCCCGGATCGGGTGCAGCAGTTTGCGCGGGAAGCGGGTGGATTCGAGCCGGCAGGGCACGATGATGGCAACTTCGGGCATGTGCGCCACATGCTGGGGGGCAGGATTTTAAGTTGCAAGCCGGGCACTCATGGCATGGTTTGCGGGCCTAACTTCGAACCCTGATGGACAAAACCGACTCGCCCGCCGGCACGCAGCTCACCAAGGAGTTGTTGGTGCAGAACAAGATGGGCATCCATGCCCGTCCGGCGGCCATGATCGTGCGAATCACCAACAAGTTCAAAGCCGAGGTATTCGTGGAGAAGGACGGAGAACAGGTGAACGGCAAAAGCATCATGGGGCTCATGATGCTCGCCGCCGGCCGGGGCTCGAAGGTGAAATTTTTGGCTTCCGGGCCAGACGCCGACCAGATGTTGGCCGAACTCGAGGCGCTCTTTGCCAAGAAGTTCGACGAAGCGTAAGGTGGTTTAACCGCCAATCAGCGCTAATTGGCGCTGATGATTGGGAAAGTCAGCGGTCCAGTCCGAAAAAGCTCCGTGCAGTCGCGGTCGAGATTTGCGCCAACTGTTCGTAGTCCACCCCGAAGACTTCCCTCGCCAAGTATTCCGCCGTGTGGCGCACGAAGGCCGGTTCGTTCGGTTTTCCGCGGTGTGGCATGGGCGTCAGGTAGGGCGCATCGGTCTCGATCATCAGCCGCTCCAGTCCCTGGGCCTTGGCCGCCTGGCGCACATTGTCTGCGCTCTTGTAGGTGACGATGCCCGTAAAAGAACCCCAGCCGCCGCGACGAACCAGCTCTGCCATCTCCGCCGCGCCTTCCGTGAAGCAGTGAAACACCACGCGGCTCCAGTCCACGCCGCCGGCATCAATCATCGCCACGCATTCCTGAAACGCTCCGCGGGAATGCACCACGACCGGACAGCCCAACCGCTTCGCCAACGCCAGTTGCGCCGCAAACGCCGCCTGCTGCCAGCCGAAGATCCGCTCCGCCGCGGCCGGATCGTCTTTCGGCAGGTGAAAGCGATCCAAGCCACATTCACCGAGAGCCACCGGTAGGGCCCGACCTCCGGGCGGGCCGTCGCGTGTCGTCCGGCCCGCCCGGAGGTCGGGCCCTACCCCAAAATCTCCGTCCAGATACCCCAATCGGTTTTCCCAGTCCTCCCCCACGCTGCACGGGTGCAACCCGGCCGTGTAATAAACCCGGCCCGGATGCGCCGCCGCGAGGTCGCGATACAAACCCCAATCGTCCGTATCCGTGCCAATGGTGATCATCGCCTCCACGCCGGCCGACCTCGCCCGCTCCAGCACGGCGGGCAGGTCGCCGCGCCGGGCGAAGGAGTCGAGATGCGTATGGGTGTCGATCAGCGCCATGGTCCCGCTCACTGGAGATAAAGCGCGCCATAGCGCTCGCGCAGGTAGCGCAGCAGCGGTTGGGGCGAGAGGGGCTCGCCGGTCACGCGCCGCACCAGCTCGGGCATCGCATAACGCCGGCCCGCGGCATGCACCTCGCGGCGCAACCAGCCGAGCAGCCACGAAAAATCCCCGCGCGCAAAATCCGCCTCCAGCTCCGGCCGGAGCGCCAAAGCCCGATACCAAAGCTGCGCGGCCATCATGTTGCCCAAACAATAGCTCGGAAAATAGCCGAAGGCACCGCCGCTCCAGTGCACATCCTGCAGGACGCCGGTGCGGTCGCTGTCGGGCACGAGCCCCAGCAGGTCCCGCGCGGCGGCATTCCACGCCGCCGGCAGGTCGCGCACCGCCAGCGTGCCGGCAAAGAGCTGCTGCTCGATCTCGAAACGCAGGATGATGTGCAGGTTGTAGGTCACCTCGTCGGCATCCACCCGGATGAGCGTCGGCGCCACGGCGTTGATCGCGAGATAGAGCTCGTCGGCGGACACGCCCGCCGTCTGCGCCGGGAAGAGCTCGCGGAAGCGCGGCTCAAAGAACCTCCAGAAACCCCGGCTGCGTCCCACTTGGTTTTCCCAGAGCCGGCTCTGCGATTCATGCACGCCCATGCCGGCGTTCATGCCCAGCGCGGTGCCGTGGTGCGCCGCGGGCAGGCCCTGCTCATAAAGCCCGTGGCCGGTCTCGTGGATGGAGCTGAAAAGCGAATCGAGCGGCTCGTCGGGATTGAACCGCGTGGTCATGCGGATGTCGGAACCGCAGCCGGAGCAGAACGGATGCAGCGACACGTCGATGCGGCCACGGCGGTAGTCGAAACCCAGCCTTTCCGTGACCTCGCGGAGGAAGGTGCGCTGCGCTTCCACCGGAAACCCACGCAGCAGATCCGCCCGCGGCCGGACCGGCGAGGCGGTGATCGCCCGCACCAGCGGCACGAGACCCGCCTTCAGCTCATCAAAGAGCGCCGTGATCGCCGCAGCGGTCATTCCCGGATCGTGCAGGTCGATCATGCAGTCATATTCGCGTCCTGCCCAGCCGAGGTAACCGGCCTCACGTTTCGCCAGCCCGAGATTCTTTTCCAGCACCGGGGCAAAGGCGGCAAAATCGTTCTCCGCCCGCGCCTTCGCCCAGGCATGATAGCCCCGGCTGGCCTGCACGGCCTTTTCCTTCACGAATGCCTCGGGCAGACGCGTGGCCCGGTCATAGTCGCGGCGGGACTGCTTCACCACGGTGATCTGGTCGGCCTCAAGCCCGGCGGCCGCTTCCAGCGTCGTGAGCAGTTCCCCAAGCCGCGGGTGTGTGCCGGCCTCGTGGCTGGTCTGCGCCAGCGCCGATTGCTGCGCGGCGCGCAGGTCGGCGCTGTCGGGCGGCAGGTTGACCTGTTCATCCCAGCCCAGCAGATGGCCGAGCGTGTCGAGCAGGTGGAGATGACGAAGCCGGGTCGTAAGCTCGGCGTAGGCGGGAGTTGGCATGCCGCCAGCGTCGCTCCGCGGGCGCGCGCTGGCAAGCCGCAGGCTCAGAACGGCGGAAACGTGTCGCCCGGCGCGAGCGAGACGTGACCGCCGGCGGCCCGCAGCTCAAGCACAGGACCCCCGCCGTTGCGGATGGCGGTCAGGCGGCCACCCCGGTCACTGCCGGCGGATTCCAGCGGGAGCGCCGTCCGTAAGGGTCCCCAGCCTGACTGCGCGTGCAGCGAAAAAGCGGCGCCGGCATTCACCCGGGCGCTGATGTTGCCCAAACCCGTCCTTACCTGCGAACCGTCGGCGACGCTGGCGAAGCCCGCCGTGATGTCGCCCGCCTTGGTCACCGCCAGGACCGCATTGTGCGCAGCCTGAAACTCGATGTCTCCGTTCATGGTCTCCAACGAAGCCCGTCCTCCGACCGTGCCTACCCGGATGGAGCCCTGCACGGTGCGCAGGGTGACATCACCGGTGCAACGGGAGACCACGACATCGCCAGTCTCCGTGCGGGCATCCACGCTGCCGTCGATCTGGCGGAAAAAAATCGTGCCCTGTCGGGCGCGCGCCTGCATGCGGCCCCGCAGATTGTCCACGGTGATGCTGCCGTCGGCGGTTTGGAGTTCCAGCTGCACGTGCGCGGGCACCTCCAGCGTGTAGGTGATCTCCGGCCGCGGCCGGCGGTTCCAGCTGAGACGCGCACTGCGGTCCAGCGGATTGCGGGCGGTGAGCGTCAGCACGCCGCCCTCGGTCCTGCCGGCCAGCACAAAGCCGTCCAGCAACGGCTGCGCCGCCGCAGCCTCGGCCGGCAGGCTCAGGTTGACCAGCACCATGACACGGTCGCCCGCACCCGCCACCACGTTGATGGCACCGCGATACGCGTCGAACCGCACCGTGCCGCCCGGCGCCAGCGGAAAGCTCTCCTGCTCGACGCGCTGCACCGCACCGAGGCCGGCAGCGGCGGTGAGCAGGAAAAGGGTAACGGCGGCAAAATTCGGCGAACTCATTCGCCGTTAGCATCGCGGGCCCCAGCGGGCGGGCACAAGCCCATGGCGCTCGGTAGGATTACTCCTGCAGCCTAAGTAGAACTACGCCCGGCGGAGATGCTCAGCGGCCGGCCGGCTCCACGGCGACATTCACATGCCCGCCGGAAGTGCGCAGCTTGAGCAAAGGTCCGCCGCCGTTGACATCGCCTTCCAGCCGCGTGCGGCTCGTCTTGCCCAAAGCGATCGTAACGCCCTCGGCGCTGACGCGGCCGCCGCTGGTCGCCGCGTCGAGCCGGAATGCCGCCGCCGGCGTGACGGTCACCTTGATATGGCCGCCACTGGTGCTGAGCGAGCTGTCCGCCTGCAACGGTCCGGAAAATCCGACCGTGACGTGACCGCCGCTGGTGTGGGCGCGCAGGGAATGACCGATCTGCAGGGCTTTGATGTGGCCGCCGCTGGTCCGCAATTCCGCCGGGCCGGAAGCCTGCTCCAAAGTAACGTTGCCTCCGCTGGTGCGGGCGGTGGTTTCCCCGGCCATGTGGCCGAGCCGGATATTGCCGCCGGAGGTGCGGGCGCTGAGCGTGCCCGTCAGGTCGCCGACCTCGATGTTGCCCCCGCTGGTGCGCAACTCGGCGTTAAGTGCCGCCGGAGCGGTAATCTCGAAATCCACCTGCACCGGCCGGCGGCCGTAGCTCCAGCCCGACTTGCGGGCGGGATATTTGGCGGCCGCGGCAATGCCGTCCGCCGTCTGCTCCATAGTCAGCTCGAGCTCCTGCAGCAGCTCATCGGCCTCCGCCTCGCTGGCGGCCCGGATCTTTTGTCGGGCGATGATGGTCACGGTCGAGTCTGCGCCGGTCTTCAGGGTGATGTGTCCGCCCTCGGTGGACACCTTCAGATTGGCGCCGGGCGACACCGGGAAGGATTTTTCGACCAGACGTTCGATTTTGGCCTGGGTGGCGACGGGCAAAAACCCGAGCAAACCGGCCGCGAGGGCGGAGGTGAGGATTTTCATGGGAGATAACTGAAGAACACGCCCGGCCGACAAAAAGTTACACCCCGTTCACACCTTCGCGCTGTTGTCGGTCTTGAAGTGAACGCGGGACCGGCGCATCGCGTGGGCCTTCTGCGAGGCGGTCTGCGGGCCGACCCGGCGCTCGAACAGCTTGGGCCCGGTGGCGGCCGAATCCTCGGTCACGGCCGCCAGGGCGGCCAGGCACAACAGGCGCTCCGCGGCCTCGGGCAGGCGGCGCGCCGGGAAGCCGGCATGTTGCGCCAGCCAGCGGGCGGTGTGTTGGAGCGGATTCATGGTTTCAGGCCGGAAGCATCAGGCGCACCGGCATCCTTGCCAAGCGCTCATACATGCGGATGTCGTCACGCAGCGGCCACCACTCGAAAAGGAAGATCTCCAGCGGACGCCAGAGCGCGACCCAACCGAGGATGTCGAGCACCAGACGGGGCGTGTCCAGCAGCGGGCTGTCGCTCAGCCGGCCGATGAGCCCGCTGAGGGTCAGGCAAAAGGTCAGGAACACGACTCCGACCAGCAGACTCCACCGGCCGATCCGGAAAAGACGCCGCAGGCGGGCCCGCGCGGACAGCAGCCGGTTGTCGAAATAATTGTGGATGGCCTCCTGCAGGCCGGCCGCCCGGTCCGGCGCCGGCGGCGCGGCGAGGTGGATCACCAGCTCGAACTCACGGCCGGCCGGCAGCTCACGCGCCCATTCGACGATAAAAGCCTCGGCCGCCGCATCCAGGTCGCGGTCGTGAAACGGGGAAGGATCGAGCGAGTTGAAGAGCTGCGCGAGGTCGCGCAACCGCAGCTCGATGAGATTGGCCGGGCGGTGGCTCATGCGCGAACGAGCGACCGGGCCCAAGCCGCCTCGTCAAAGCCCGTCAGCGCCACGCCGGGCCCGAGCAGAAAGGGGCGCTTCACCAGGTTGCCGTTGCCCGCCAGCAGCGCGAGCGCGGCATCGACGGTCATGGCCGGCAGTTTTTCACCAAGCCTGGCTTCCCGGTAATCCTTGCCCGAGGTGTTGAACAGCCGGCGCAGTTCGCCGTTCTGCGCCGTCAGCATGGCGCGCAGCTCCGCGGACGCCGGCGGGGTTTCGCGGATGGGAATCTCATCGAAAACGAAACCCCGGGCCCGCAGCCATTTGACGGCGCGACGGCAGGTGTCGCAGTTGGCGTAGGTGTAAACTTTGATGCGCTTCATTTGGCCCAGCTTGCGTCGCGGATGATGAACTGCCAGCGCCCCCGGTATTGGCCGAGTTCGCCGTAAAAGCGGATCGTTTCCCCGGCCTTGTGCTCTTTCCGGAGGCGGGCGCGCAGTTCCTGGTCGAAGCTCCACACGTCGTAGAGATCGCCGCGCACCTCGACGGTCAGCCGCCGGCCCTTGCCCACCGGACCCTCGATGCGGAAGATCCTGCCGGTGTGCGTGCCGTCGCGCAACGCGGCGCCGGACGGCAGCTGTGCGGGGTCGAGCGCGACTTTCGGCAGGTCCACCTTGGCGTAGTCCACCGAATGGGTGGAGGGCATGCTCTCGACCGAGGCGTCGCGCAGCGCGAGGTAGCGGTCGGGCCGGTTGTCCCGCACCACGGTGAACTTGGCGTAAACGGGAAAGTGATCGGAAAAGCCGGAGCCGGCGGGTCCGTCGAAGGACCAGCGGATGGGCAGGCCCGTGTCGTCCATGTTGAGGCCGCGGACTTTCGCGACGCCGAAGGAGTTGTCCACGTATTGCACGCCGCGGTAGTCGTAGAGCCCGCGCGACACGATCAGGTGCATGAGCGTGCCCCACTCCCCGCGGAAGACATCGCTGCCGCGTTCGTCCGGCGGCAGTTCGAACCAGAGGTTGTAGAGGTCGCGCGTCGGGCCGCGCACCGCCAGCTCGTTGCCCTGCGAACCGAGCACGTCGTTGATGCCGGTTTCCTTCATGCGCGGGTAGCGCTGCTTCTGGTTGTATTGGGAGTTGAGGTCGCCGCCGATGATAATGTCGGCGTTGGGGTCGGCCTGGAGGATCTCGTCCAGCCGGGTGCGCAGCGTGCGGGCGTTGGCGATGCGGGCACCCTCCGTCTCGGGGTTGCTCGCGCCGGACTTCCAGTGGTTGTTGAAAAGGTAGAGCGGCGCGCCCTCCACCTCGACCAGCACCTCGTGGATCGGCCGGGCATCCGGCGTCGGGTAAACCCGGCTGTGCTTCACCGGGAAACGCGTAAGCACCAAGCAGCGCTGGGCCAGCGGGCCGCGGCTGTCGGGCGGCTTGATATTGTCGGGCCGGACCACGGTGTAACCGGTTAGCCCGGCATCGTGCAGCGCCTTGAGCAGCAGCGCCTCGGCCGGCAGATCGGCGATCGCCGGCGTGAACGCCTCGCCCAGCATGTCCGTGATCCGGTGGTGGGCGTGCCGGCGCAGGATGTCGGCGTAGTCCGGCAGGGCGGCGCCGTCACTCAGGTCAACCTCGAGTTCCTGCAACAGGATGATGTCGGGGCCGCGGCCTTTCTCGAAAAGCGCCAGCGTGCGGGTGATGTTCTGCAGCTTCGTGAGGACGTGCGCCCGGCTGTAGCGCGCGGGCTGGTAGTCCTCGAACAGCGCCGAGCCGTCCGCATCGAAAAGATTCTCGACGTTGTAAACCACGACCATGAAGGGCCGCGCGCCGAGGACGGGGGCGAGAACCAGAAGGAGACACCACAGGCGGAACATGGCGGCAACGTGCCGGCAAACCCGGCCGAGGAAAAGGGAAATTGCGCCCCGCGCCGGCTGGATGCCGGCACGGTTGACCAGCCCGCCCCGCCGCGCGCAAGCTGCCCGGCGCATGACCCCGATTCTGGAAGTCCACGATCTCCGCGTGCAGCGCGGCGCCACCTCCATTCTCAACCGCGTGCACTGGCGCGTGGAGCGCGGCCAGCACTGGGTGATCCTGGGCGCCAACGGCTCCGGCAAGACCTCGCTGCTCCGGGCTCTTACCGGCTACCTCGCGCCGACCCGCGGCGGCATCCGTCTGCTCGGCGAGGTGTTTGGCGAAAGCGACTGGCGGCAACTGCGGCTGCTAATCGGGGTCGTCACCCACTCCTTCGGCGGCCTCATCCCGCTTTGTGAAACTGCGATCGACACGGTGGTCAGCGGCAAATTCGCCCAGCTCGACCTCTGGGCGCGGGTGACGGCCGCCGACCGCGCCGCCGCACGCAAGCTGCTGCGGCTGGTCGGCGCCACGGCCCTCGCCCGCCGCGAGTGGCAACATCTCTCGCAGGGTGAACGCCAGCGCGTGCTCATCGCCCGCGCCCTGATGGCCCGGCCGCAGTTGCTCATCCTCGACGAGCCCTGTGCCGGCCTCGATCCCGTGGCGCGCGAGGATTTTCTCGCGCTGGTCAACCGACTGGCCGGCCGGCAGCGGGGGCCGGCCCTTGTGCTGGTCACCCATCATGTCGAGGAGATCACGCCGGCCTTCACCCATGCGCTGCTGTTGCGCGGCGGCCGGGTGGTGGCGGCGGGCGCCCGCGCCCGGGTGTTGAACTCCAAAAATCTTTCGGCCGTCTTCGGCCGCCGGGTGCGGCTCACCCGGAGCCGGCACGGCCTCCGGCTCGAAATCGCTCAACGCTGACGGGCAATACGCCCGGCCAGACGCACGACATCCCCGGCCTCCAGCCGCGGATCCGCCGCCAGCCGGCGGGCGGCGGAATAAACCAGCCGGCCGTCGCGCACGAGGTCGATGGCACGGCCCGCCAGGGCGATCTCGGCCGCGGCCCCGGCCGTTTGCAGGCTCATGCCCTCGCTCCACGGCACGCGCACGATGGTGCCGGTCGCCACGTCCACGAAGGTGACCATGCCCGCCTGCGCCAGGGCGGCCAGCGATTCGATGCCGGTCGCGGTGAGGGCGCCGCTGCTGTTGAGCGCGCTGGTGGCCACCCGGCCGGTGGCCTTCACCGCGGCACTCCCGGTCTTGCCCGCCACGATCACCGTGTTGGCGGCGAGTTCGCCGGTCGCGTGTGCCGCTTTGAAAGCGAGGCAGCCCGGCAGGGCCGCGCCGACGGTCGCCAGCGCGACCACCACGACGGCCCGGCGGGGATGCATCGGCCGGATCACCGCGCGAAAATCTCCGACAGGAAGACCCGCATGTGTTCCCAAGCGCGGCGGGCGGCCACCGGATGATAGGCAATGTCCAGCCCGTGCCGCTCGCGCACGGCATCCGAACCCGGGTTCATGAAGGCATGCAGGCCGCCGGCATAGCTGATGAACTGGTAATCAAAGCCGCCGTCATCCAGCGAGCGGATGAAGCCGTCGAGATTTTCCTTGGAGATGAATTTGTCCGCCGCGCCATGGCAGATGAGGAAGCGCGCCCGGTTGCGCTGCGCCGCCTCGGCCGAGGCGGGCAGCAGGCTGCCGTGGAAACTCACGATGCCCGCCAGCGGCGCACCGCTGTAGGCCAGCGCCTGGGCCACCGCGCCGCCAAAACAAAAGCCGATGCAGCCCACCCGCTCCCCGTCCACCAAGCCGGTCGCCAGCAGCGTGTCCAAACCTGCCCGGGCACGGGCGGCCATCAGCGGTTTGCCATAAAACTGCCCGGCCAGTTCGCCGGCCCGCCCGGGGTGGTCGGCCGTCACCCCAGCGCCATACATGTCGATCGCAAAGGCCACGTAACCGAGAGCGGCCACCGCCTCGGCCCGCTCCCTGGCAAAGCCTTCCAAGCCCCACCATTCGTGCACCACCAGCACACCGGGCCGGGCGCCCGCCGCCGCGGCCTGTTCGTCGTAGGCGAGCCAGCCCTTCAGCGGCACGCCGTCATGTTCGTAGGTCACCGCCCGGGTGACGATTTTCGCCTGGGCCGGCAGCGCCAGCGCCGCGAGCAAAAGAAACATAACGGGGAATTTCATGGTCCCGCGAATGAAGCCGGCCGACGGTCGGCGTCAAACCGACGTCGGCTTAGAAGCCGCCGCTGATGTAGTTCTTCAACTGCTCGGCCTCGGCCCGGTGCACTTCGGACAGCCAGCGGGAAATGTCGCCGACGGAAATCAGCCCGACGATGCGGTCCCCGTCGAGCACGGGCAGGTGGCGGCAGCCCCGCCGGTTGAAAATGTCCAATGCCTCATCGATGGAGGTGCCGGGATTGATCGTCGCGACCCCGGCCGACATGACACTGCTGACCGGCGTGGTCTTGGGATCGAGGCTTTCGCCGACCACCCGGCGCAGCACATCGCGTTCGGTAAAGATACCCGCCAGACGTTCGCTTTCGGTGATAATCACCGAACTGATCCGGGCCTTGTTCATCAATTGCACGGCCTCGGCAACGGAAGCGGACGGGGCGAGAGTGTGGACGGCGGAACCTTTGCGTTCCAGCAGGATGGAAACGGATGCATTCATGGGCAACTTGAAGGGGTTGCCCCGAAGTTAGGGCGCATTTGCCGCAGCCACAACCGCAAAAGCCCGCCGGCCGCGAAAAAGCTCCGCTATTTTTTGAAGAGCCGGTCGAGCGCACCGAGGCTTTTGACCGGCGCAGTTTTGGCCGCCGGGGCCGTGAGCGGCCGCACCGGCGGCGGCACGGAAGCCGGGGCCGCCCGGCCGGTCGCTTCCGCCAGCAACCGGTCGAGTTTCACCGGCGAGACCGGCTCCGCCGTGCCCAGCTCCTGCGCAAACAGGCTCACCCGAAATTCCTCCACCAGCCAGCGAAGCCGGCCCGCGTCCGGCCGGGCCGCCGCCGGCAGATAGGGCGCGAGCTGCCGGGCGCGTTCCGCGTCCTTCGCCGGGTTCTGCCGCCAGCGGTCGGCCCGCAGCCGCATGGCCTTCAGATAACGCGGTAAATGCGCGAGCTGCGGATGGGGCGTAACCGCGAGAAAATCCGCCGGCAGCAGCCGGGCGACATCGCGCTCGAGTCCCTCATAGGGCTGGGGATGAACCAACAGGGCCTGCCGCAGTTCCAGGATTTCACGCAACAGGTCCGCAAGCCGCGGGACCAAGCCGCGCAGATCGGCTTTGGCTCCGGCCACTGCGGTGGCAAAGGCCGCCGCGGTGAGGGCGCGCACGCGCCCCGGATCGCAAACCCAGGCGCGGACGGATTGAAGCGCATGAACCTGCAGCTCGCGCACGGGCACCAGGGTCGCCGTCAAGGGGCCCAACTCGCGCAGGGCTTTGAGGTCGCGTTCCAACCAGCCGAGATCGTAGCGCAGCTTTTGCCCGAGCAACGCGGCCAGCCCCTCGCGCGTGGCGGTCTGCGCTTCGGTGGCGGTCTTGAACAGGCGCAGGCCGACTCCGAGCGGCTGGGCCACAAGCCCGGGATAAGCCAGCACGGGCACGCCCGCCTGCTCGGCCACCTGCACCTGCGCCGGCACCTCGCCGAAGGTCCATTCCTCCTGCTCCGGCTTCTCCCACTGCGCCCGGGCGCGGCGCCAGGCCACGGGCTCCTCGCGGGCCAAGGCCGCGCTGGCCGTGCGCCGATGATGCTCCAGCGCGGCCTGAATCTCGGGCAACTCCCGACTTGCCGCCAATTCGCGGCCGTTGTCGTCGAGAACCCGGACCCGCACGCGCAGGTAATCCGGCAGGGGCTTGTCCGCCCAGAGCGCGGGCTCGACGGCCACCCGGTGGGTTTCCCGCAGCTGCGCCGCGAGGGCTGCCGTCAGGGTTTCGCGCCGCCCGGTGAGCCGGTCGCGCTGGGCGAGCTGCTGCGCCACCCGCTGCGCGGTGGTCGCCAGGGGCACGAAGGCACGCCGCAGCTCCTTGGGCAGCGTGCGGAGGTAGTGCTCCACCTTTGCCTCCAGGTGCCCGGGCACGGCCCAGTCGAGCGCGGCGGGCGTGAGCGCCGCCGCCTCGCGCACGTTTACCTCCAACGTCACCCCGTCCTCCTGCCCGCCGGGCCTGTAGGCGTAGTTGAGCGGCAGGGCACGGTTGTCGAGCGGCAGGCTCGCCGGGAAGGCCGCCGCATCGGGCACCGGTGCCTCGTCGCCCTGCAGGTCCGCCGCGGTCATTTCGAGAAAACGCGGATCCGCCGCCTTTCTTTCACGCACCAGATCCACGAGTTCGGCGACGGCGGAGACATTCTCCAACCGGGCCGCATAAAAACGATACACGGCCTCGTCGAGGTTGTGGTAGCCCCGGTCGCGGCTGCGGGTGAGCAGGCTCTCCACCTCGGTCCGCACGCGGCG
>JAHCLN010000189.1 GCA_026125215.1 Opitutaceae bacterium | reverse complement strand
TGGCCGCGAGTGTGCGCCGCACAACCCCGCATCGCGGTCCTCGCCGTGCGCGCCGGGCTGGAGGAGGCTATCGAGGAAAAGCTCGGCCAGCGGTTCGACCTGCGCATTGATGCCGGCGCTCCCGAGGCGCTCACCCGCTTGCAGCGCGCCTGCGCCGACTACGGCGAATGGACGCGCATCGGCCTCTTTGGCGGGGCCGCCGGCGGCATCGAGATGACCGCCGGCTCGGCCCTGCACGCCGCGAAAGTCCCCTTGCGCGGACTCATGCTCTCCAGCCTGCAAGGAGCGATGATGACCTTCACCGGCTTCGGCCTCGCGCAGCCGGGCCGCGTGATCTGGGTGCCGTTCATCTCCGCCGGATTGAAAGCCCTCTCCCCCGCCGGCAACCGCCTGCGCCCGATGCTCGCCATCTGCGCGCAAGGCGCGCTCTACGGCGCCGCCGTGCAGGCCCTCGGCTGGAATTTCCTGGGCGTGACCCTCGGCGGCGCGCTCATCGGCGCGTGGGCCGCCACGCAGGGCTTTGTGCTGCAATACCTGCTGCTCGGCGGCGAACTCGTGAAAGCCTACGACACCATGGTGCTCTGGCTCGCCGAGCACTGGCGCATCGCCGCCCCCGGCCTGCCGTGGCTCATCGGCGCGTGGGCGCTCCTGCACGCGCTCGCCGCGGGCGGCGTGACCGCCACCGCGTGGCGGCTTCGCGCTCCGCCGAAAAAACTGCGCGACCTCATCGAACGCGAAACCGCGCGCGTGAACGAGGCGAACCCCTCGCCGGCGGCCCGCCCGTCGAAGTGGCGGCGTGTGTTGCGCGATTTTTCCCGCTGGCAGTTCTGGCTGCCCCTGCTGGTCGTCTCCGCCATCATGCTGGCCGCCGGCCGCTCGTGGGAAGCCGTCGCCTGGCTCTTGCTGCGCTTCCTCGCCGTGGGCTTCGTGCTGCTCGCCCTCGTCTCGCTCCTGAAACCCGCCCGCTGGGCCGCGCAACTGCGCCGCCGCGGCTGGTGGGGCCCGGCCCTCGCCGTGGGCGGCGCCTTTGAGCGCCGCACCGGCGGCAGACGCTAATCCTGATTCCGGAGTCCTCTAATAACCGATGCGACGGAGGACTTTCGTTTTGCAGGCGATGAACTTTCGCCCGAACTGATTCGTCCGTGCGCCGCACCTTCCAGATTCTCACGCTATCCTTCGCGTGGCTTTGCGCCAATGGCGCTTTGTGGGATGCGGTGCAGGTCGTCGCCTGGGGCAAGATGGTGCGCGACTACTCGCGCATCATGAGTTTCAGCCAGGCCGTGAAGAAGACCTTCGACGGCTCCGGCGCCTGCGAAATCTGCGCCGTGGTGGACGACGTGAAGGCGAGCTCACCAGCGCAGCAAGTGGAACGCAGCCGCGAAAGAGTGCTGCTCGCCCTGCATACGCCCGAAAAATTTCTGATGAACGCCCCGGCGTTCGCGTGGCCGGGAGTCATGCACGACTCCGGCCCAACCCGCACCGACCCGGTGCCCGTGCCGCCCCCGCGCTGCTGAGCGGCAGCGACTGCACGCCAGGCCGCGCCCGCCGGGCGCGGCTTTTCCTCCCCTGCTCGCCCTGAACGGCGACCCGTGCCCTGCGGCCGCATGTCCGCATGCCACACGATCCTTTCACATGCCCGCTCATCATGAATTTTCCCCCTGCCCTGCACATTCTCGCCCTTAGCCTCGCCGCGGCGGCCCTGACTCTCGCTGCCGAGGCTGACTCAAAACCCATCCAACTGGACAAGATGGATGTCATCACCGACCGGCCGACCCCCTTGACGGTGCCTGCCCTGGACGCAGCACGCGCCGAACTCGCGCTCACACCCGGAGGGACGGAGACCGTCGATGCCAGCCGTTTTTTGCGCGGCCGCGCCTCCACGCTGGACGACACCTTCGCCCTCTCCCCCGGTGTCATCGCCCTCTCACGCTTTGGCGCGGACGAGGCGCGGCTCTCCATCCGCGGTTCGGGACTGCAGCGCACCTTTCACGGCCGCGGCATCCGCGTGCTGCAGGATGGCATGCCGCTCAATCTCGCCGACGGTGGCTTCGACATGCAGGCCCTCGAGCCGCTCAGCGCCGCCTACATCAACGTCTGGCGCGGCGGCAACGCCCTGGCCCACGGCGCTTCCACCCTCGGCGGTGCCATCGATTACGTTTCCCGCACGGGCCGCGACGCACCCGCCCGACTGGCGCGCGCGGAGGCCGGATCCTGGGATTACCTGCGCGCCAGCATCGCCGGCGGGACCGTGCGCGGCGGCCTTGATGCCTATGGCTCGTTCACACATCAAACCCAGACCGGCTTTCGGGCTCACGCCAGGCAGTCGAACCAGCGGCTGTTCAGCAACGCCGGCTGGCGCATCTCGGCCGATGCAGAGACACGCGTTTACATTACGGCCATCCGCTCCGACTCGGAACTGCCCGGCAATCTGACCAAGGCACAGCTTGATACCAACCCGGCGCAGGCCGCAGCCGGCAACCTCGCGCTGAACCAGAAGCGTGACTTCGACCTCCTGCGGGTCGCCAGCAAAACCACCGTCGCCATCGGGGCCACCGTGTGGGATTTCACGGCGGCCTGGACCTGCAAGGATCTCGATCATCCGATCTTTCAGGTCATTGATCAGCTCTCCAACGACCTATTGCTGGGCGCCGTCGCCACGCATACCGCCGATTTCACCGGCCGCGCCAACCGGCTGCGCGCGGGCCTGCTCTATCAGCGCGGCGTGACGCAGGCCGCCAGCTTCGTCAATGCCGCCGGCCAGCGCGGCGCCTTGGTGGCTTCCGCCGACCAGACCGCGGCCAACCTCGAAGCTTTCGCCGAGGACCAGCTCACGCTCGGCCGCGGCGTCACCCTTGTGCTGGGCCTCAGCGCCGCTACCAACCGCCGGAAGAACCGCCAGACCTTCGGCGCCACGCCGGATTACGACTTGGACTACAACCGCGTGATGCCGAAGGCCGGCTTGCGCTGGGACGGTAGGGATGTGCAGGTCTTCGCCAGCGTGGCGGGCAGCTACGAGCCGCCATCGTTCAGCGAGACGCTGACGCTCAACACCGCGCGCCGGGCGCAGACCGCCACCACTTGGGAAATCGGCACGCGCGGCTTCCGCGGTCCGGTGCGCTGGGATGCCACGATTTACCACGCCGCCCTGCGCCATGAACTGCTCACGCTGGATCACGACAACGATCCCGCCACCGCCGCCGCCACGGTCAATGCCGGCCGCACCACGCACGCCGGTCTCGAGTTCGCCACCGGGATCGACCTGCTCGGCACGGCGTGGGATGCGCCTCAAGCCCCCGCCCACCGGCTCGTGCTCCGCGTCGCGTGGACCCACGGCCGCTTCCGCTTCGATGACGATCCCCGCTATGGCAACAACACGCTCGCCGGGCTGCCGCCGCATCTCATCCGCGGCGAACTCACGTGGGAAAATGCCGCCGGCTGGCATGCGGGGCCGATCTTCGAGTGGGTGCCGCAAAAGACATTCATTGATTTCCGCAACACCTGCGCAGCCAGCCCCTACGCTCTCGCCGGTTTTCGGTTGGGCCAGCGCGCCGGCCGGGGCTTCGCTTGGTTTGCCGAGATGCGCAACGTGTCCGGCAAAAAATACGCCGCCACCACCGGCGTGATCGAAAACGCCCACGGCGCCGACCAGCCACAGTTCCTGCCCGGCGATGGCCGCGGCTGCTATCTCGGCATCAGCTATGCCTATTAAGCCGTGACGGCTTGTGACTTTCAACCACTCCATGCTATAAGTAATATGTCTCCGATGATCTCCCGCTTCCTTCTCCCCCTGCTCCTGGCCGTCAGCGGACTTTGTGCCGCCGCCGAAACCGGCCACCCGCTGCGCGGCGAGGTGACCCGCGTGCTGGAGGACCGCAAGCTCGTGATGGTCCGCCACGAGGAAATCCCCGGCTTCATGCGCGCGATGACGATGGCGTTCAGTGTGCCCGAAGCCGACTGGCCCAAGCTCACGCCGGGCACCTTCCTCACCGCCACCATGTATGGCAGCCGCGGACGCTGGCGGCTGGAGGACATCACGATCACCGATGAAAACTACCAGCCGCTG
>JAHCLN010000188.1 GCA_026125215.1 Opitutaceae bacterium | reverse complement strand
TGCCATCCGCAAGGCTTGGAATGGTTCGACAAGCTGCCTTACGACAAGAACGCCACGCCGGCCCACCAAGACGGCTTCTTTTGGAACCGGAAGCCCGACCTCGCCTGCGGAGCATGGATCGCACTCGATCCAGTGGATCGGTACAACGGCTGCCTGTGGTATGCGCGGGGCTCCCACAAGCTGGGCGTCATGCCCCACGAGGCCAGCGGCGTGCTTGGTTTCAGCCAGGGTCTGCTGAACTTCGATCCCAGCCGGTATGACGGTGTGCCCATCGAACTCGCGCCCGGCGACGCCGTGATCCATTCCAGCGCGACCATCCATTGGACCGACATCAATCGCAGCCCCCGGCATCGCCGGGCCATCGCCACCTTCTGTTTTGGTGCCTCCACCGTCAGGGATGAGGAAGGCCACGCCCGCTATCTGGCCAGCCTCAAGGCCCAGCTGGAAAAACGTGGCATCGCCGCCACTGCGGGTTGACCCCGCCTTAATTGATCCGGTTCAGCTCCGGCGTCAGCGTGCGGGACGCCGGTGCCAGCCCCCGGGCAAAATAGGCTTCGGCCGTGGCACTGATATTGGCTGCGAGCGCCGGACCTGGCCAGGGGTAATGCAGGAGCGGCGGATACAGGTTTACGGCATCTTCGGCATGAAACACCGCGGCGATCCTCACCTGCTGCGGCAGTCTGAGCCCATGATCCAGCAGCACCGACACCACCATGCCGACCGGGACCGGAGGCACGACAATGCAACCGAGGCACTGGGTCTGGGATGCCACGAGCCTTCGCATCACAGCCAGCAAGGATGGGCGGTCCAGTCCTGTGCACAGAATCCGCGACGGCGTCTTGGGCGTCCAACCCTCGACCGCAGTCGTGAAGGTTTGCTCGGCTTTCGCAATGCCCACCGCCGGAGTTGCGAGGTGAACCAATTCCAAACGCGTGCAACCGGTCCGCAGTAGCTCAAACACCGCATGACGCACGGCTCCGCTGAGATCCACGTTGATGAAGGGCAAATTCAAACCCGCGGCCACTTCTCAGAGCACCAAGGCCGGTTGGCCCGTGTCGTTGAAGAGGCGCTGAAAGGCCGGCCGCAACGAAGCGAGAATATGCAGACGATCACGCACCGGTTGCCGGGCGATTTCCCGGATGCGCCCCGGACTGCACACCTCCCAATCAACCTCAATCCCTTTCAACCGCAGGCGGTTTTGGACCATTGCGGCCACCGCCAGATAGTTGTGCGCCACCGGCTGCGACGTTCCTTCCAACAACCACTTGACCGCGGGGCGACGATGCCCGCTGCCATCCGGTTGCTGGCGGCGCAGGCAGACTCCCCGCCCGGTTACCTCCAACCATTTTTCGTGCGCGAGCAGTTTGAGCGCGGCATCCAGCGTGCTGCGACTCACCCCAAGTTTACGGCTCCAGTCACGGGACCCGGGCAGCGGCTCCTCCAGAGCTCCCTGGTGCCACTGAGCGCGCAGATAATCTGCCAGCTGCTCGGCCCGGCTTTGCAGCCGCAGCAGGCCGCCCGACGGCAGGTCGGGGTCAGGTCGCTGGACAGCTCGAGGTTTCATGCGCCTACTGTGCTTGGTGCCGGTGCGTTGAGCAATGGCAAGCTGGCCTTGTTCCACTGTCCGTGTTACCTGTCCGTGTTACATTTCTCACGCTCGCTTCTCCCCATGAAATCAACTCCTCCAATCCGGCCCCTGTGGATCTTTGCCTCGCTCTGGTCGCTCCGCCAATACCCCACCCGCCATCGCGAATGGAGCTGGGACAAAAAATTCGATGCCATCCGGCACGCAGGATTCACCGGAATTTTCTCACCGCCGATCCCGGCCTTGGCCAGCCGAGGTGACCTACGGTATCTGGCGGTCACCAGTTTGGACACGCCGTCCAAGGTCAAACCTGCCCTGACGGCAGCAGCCGAATTGGGTGCCCTGGCCATCGACATCCAACTGGGCGACTACGACACCCCCTTGGCCGAGGCCGTGAAACTTGCCGTGCACATCCGACGGGTGGCCGGGGATCTGAACCTGCCATTCGCCATTTAGACACACCGGGACACGTTCACCGAAACCCCGGAAATTACTCTGGCCTTATGCGATCGCTACGCCCAGCGCACGGGCGAACGGCTGCCCCTGTGTCTTGATCACTCGCACTTCGCCGTGATCCGGCATCTTGCCCCGGGCACGTTTTGGTCGCGCCTGAGCGAGCCCCGCCCGCTGTTGGAAGCGGCGACCCAGTTTCATTTGCGCCCCTTCAACGGTCACCACTGCCAGATCCCGGTCCTGAACTCCCGTGGCCGCCGCACGCCGGAGTATCGCGACTGGCTGGTCTACGCGCGGGAGCTGTTTGGCTACCTGCAGGCCCAGCCCTCGACCGATCCCGTGCTTGTGGTCCCTGAGTTGGGCCATGCCGCACCGGCCTACGGCCTGAGCTGCTTCGGCGATACTTGGAGAGACACCATCGCCTTGCACAGGGACCTGCGGCGGTTGTGGTTCAGCTCGTAGGTCGAGAGAAAGTCGTTTGACCCCTACTTCAAGGAAGCTACCTTTGCTTCACGCCATAGTTGCGCAAACCGGCCTTGAAAGGCACACCCCTTTGCCTGTGGAACCCGGCGTCGCTTGCAGGCCGCAGCCGTTGTAACGGTGCGTCGCGATGCCTCTCAAACTCCCCTGAACAGAGCCATGCGCAACCCTCACCCTCCACCCTCTCCGGTCCGTTTCGCCGAGTCCGGCAACACGGCTGATCGGGCCGGGCTTCTCACCCTGCCCGCCGCCGCCACCACCCTCGCCATTTCCAAGCGCACCTTGGAGCGCTTGATCGCCAGCGGCGAATTTCCCCGTCCGGTCAAAATCGGCCGGGCGTCCCGCGTGCTGTCATCCGACCTCGCCCGCTACCTCGAACAGCTTCGTCGCGAGCGCGGCGACATCATCGGCAACTCATGAGGGCCTATCTCTTCCAACCCTCACGCGACGGCGTAAAATCCCGTCTCTGGTCGGCCGGGGTGCGTCTGGACGAATGGCCGCGGGAGCAGCGGTTCCCGCTGCATGTGACCGACAAGCGGGTCGCCGAGCAAAAGCTCCGCGAGCTGGTCATCGAGCTTGAGCGCGAGAGCCACGGCGTCGGCATCCCCCGCTCAACCCGCGAGGCTTGGAAGCTGCCGCTCGCCCAGCATCACACCGCCTTTCTGAAAGCCGGCGAAGCAGCCAGACTGTCCCCGAACACGCTGGCCAAATACCGGCACAGCCTGCCGCTGCTGTTCAGCCGGTGCCGTTGGCAGACGCTCCGTGACGTCACCGCCCAGTCGTTTGTCCGCTGGCGCGAGGCGAGCGGTCTGTCGCCCAAAACGGTGAACGACCTGCTGGGCAGCATGCGCACGTTTCTGCTCTGGATGAAAAGCCAGCGGCTTATCATGGCCGATCCGCTCGCCGAGGTGCGCAAGGTCAGCAACCCCGGCGCCGGCAGCTTTCGCCGGGCGTTGTCGGTCGAGGAAGCGCAGCGGCTGCTCACCCGGGCGCCGCCGCACCGGGCGCTGGTTTACCTCACGTTGATCTACACCGGTCTCCGGCGCTCCGAATTGAACGGCCTGAAATGGGGCGATTTCGATTTCAGCTGCGAGCCAACCCGGCTGCGGGTGCCGTCATCCCTCTCCAAAAACCGCAGGGAAGCCACGCTCTTTCTCCGACCGGAGCTTACCCAGGCGCTGTTGGAAAGCCGGCCGGCCGACGCAAAGCCGGATGCCTGGGTCTTTCGCGGCACGATCCCGCGCGTCCCCACGCTCAAATCCGATCTCAAGCTCGCGGACATTCCCTTTCAGGATGCCCGCGGCCGGCGGATCGACCTGCATGCCTTGCGCAAGACCTATGGGACCATGCTGGCCGCAGCCGGTGTCTCGCCGCGAGTCGCCATGGAAATGATGCGGCACAGCGATCTGAAGCTGACCATGGGCGTTTACACGGACGTGGCCCAACTGCCCGTAATCCAGGAAACGGCCCGGCTGCCGTCTCTCTGCCTGCCACGCGCAGAGAGTTCCGCGCTCAATAACGGCGCAGTTCCCAACGCAGCAGGAGACGCAGTGGGAAGCGCAGATGCCGGGGTCTTTTCAGGTCGCAGCCTGTCGCCGGCTGGCGCAGACGGTCAAAAATCCGAAATCTCCAAAACCTTGGAA
>JAHCLN010000187.1 GCA_026125215.1 Opitutaceae bacterium | reverse complement strand
GGTCAGTGGGCGGAGGGCGGAGGGCGGAGGGGCACGGCGAGGCCGTGGGTTAAGGGATGTTGGTTATTGGTTATCGGTTATTGGTTATTTGGGGTGGTTATTGCTTACAGCGTCCCCCGGCTGGCGCGTTGGCGAGGTCCCATGCTCGATCGCCATTTACAGCCACAAGGTTTACCCAATAACCAGTTGCCCCCTTCACGACTCACCCGCTTCCATTAACTTTTAACCAATAACCAACCACCCTCATGGACAAACCGCGGATTTACCTGTCTTCGCCCCATATGGGCCCGGATGAGCTCGGGCTCGTTAAGGAAGCGTTTGCGACCAACTGGATCGCCCCGCTGGGACCGCATGTGGATGCGTTTGAGCGGGAGTTTGCGGAGTTGGTCGGAGGGCGGAGGGCGGAGGACGGAGGGCGGGTGACTGAGGACGGACGGCTGACGACGGACGACGGACAGGGGTATTCTGTAACGAGACCGCCATCTGACATCAGCCATCTGTCGTCAGCGCCGCTGCACGCGGCGGCGCTGTCCTCCGGCACGGCGGCGCTGCACCTGGCGTTGCGCCGGCTGAACCTCGGGCCGGGCGACGAGGTGCTCTGCTCGACGCTGACATTTTCCGCCAGCGCCAACCCGATCCTCTACGAGCGGGCGACGCCGGTGTTCGTGGACAGCGAGCGTGTTTCCTGGAACATGGATCCGGCGCGGCTCGCCGAGGCCGTGGCCGACCGGATCCGGCGCGGCCGGAAGCCCCGGGCGGTGATCGTGGTGCATCTTTACGGGCAGTGCGCCGACCTCGACCCGATCGCCGCAATCTGCGCCGAGCACGACATCCCGCTGATCGAGGACGCGGCCGAGGCGCTGGGGGCGATTTATTACGGACGACGGACGGCGGACGACGGACGGCAGATTACGGACGGCGGAGGACTGAGAGCTGACGTCGGTCGTCTGACCTCTGGAATTGCTCCCGGCACGGTGGGCATGTGCGGGGTGTTTTCCTTCAACGGGAACAAGATCATCACGACGTCGGGCGGCGGCATGCTGGTGTCGGCCGATGCCGCGTTGGTGGCCAAGGCGCGTTTCCTTGCGACGCAGGCGCGTGACGCCGCCCCGCATTACCAACACTCGGAGGTGGGCTTCAACTACCGGCTGAGCAACGTGCTCGCCGGCATCGGCCGCGGGCAGTTGCGCGTGCTGGCCGACCGGGTGAACGCCCGCCGGGCCAACACGGCGTTTTACCAAAAAGCACTGGGCGATCTGCCCGGCCTGGCCTTCATGCCGGAAGCGCCGTGGGGTCGCTGCACCCGCTGGTTGACCTGCATCACGATCGATCCGACGGCGGCCGGCACTGACCGGGAAAAAGTGCGGCTCGCGCTGGCGGAAGAAGCCATCGAGGCGCGGCCGGTGTGGAAGCCGATGCACCTGCAGCCGGTGTTTGCCGGTGCGCCTGTCTATGGTGGCGCGGTGGCCGAGGATTTGTTCGATCGCGGGCTCTGCCTGCCGTCGGGCTCGAATCTGACGGCCACGGATTTGGAGCGGGTGGTGGCGGTGGTGCGGCACTGCTGGGGGCGGTGAGGGATGCCGGACGACAGAGGGCAGACGGCGGAGGGAATGCGGATGACAGCCGGCCGAATTTTTCATACTGCCAGACTTAAATATGAGTGAACGGATTAATTCATTTCAGGATCTGAAGGTTTATCAGGAGGCCTGCGCACTGGACTTTGCCATACACGAAGCGACAAAGACTTTCCCAAGAGAGGAACTCTATTCGTTGACGGATCAAGTTCGCCGGTCTTCGCGCTCAATCGGTGCAAATATAGCCGAGGCATGGGCCAAACGGCGATATCCCGCTCACTTCGTGAGCAAGCTCACCGATTCTGACGGTGAACTCCAAGAAACCCGCCATTGGCTAGGGCGGGCTTTAGCTTACGGTTATCTTACCGACGAGAGCCATAAGGAGCTTGAGAAATGCTGCGACAAGATTGGTGGGAAACTCGGAAAGATGATCCAAAACCCGGAGTCCTTTACGTGAGTAATCCGTCGTCTGCCGTCAGCCGTCAGTCACCTGCCGTCCGCCGTCAGCCGTCCGGTCTGCTCGCCAAACGACTCTTCGACCTCGCGGTCGTGATCCTCGCGGCGCCGCTGTGGGTGCCGGTGGTGCTGGTGGTCATGCTGCTTGTGCGGGTGAAGCTGGGCGCGCCGGTCTTCTTCCGCCAAAAGCGGCCGGGCCGCCACGCGGAGATTTTTGAGCTCATCAAGTTTCGCACGATGTTGAACGCCACCGACACGCAGGGCCGGCCGTTGCCGGACGCGGAACGTCTCACGCCTTTCGGCCGGAGGCTGCGCGCGACCTCGCTGGACGAGTTGCCGGAGCTGTGGAACGTGCTGAAGGGCGAGATGAGCCTCGTGGGGCCGCGGCCGCTGCTGGTGGAATACCTGCCGCGGTATTCCCCGCGCCAGGCCCGCCGGCACGAGGTCCCGCCCGGCCTCACCGGTCTCGCGCAGGTGAAGGGGCGCAACGCCCTCACCTGGGAGCAGAAGTTCGAGTGGGATGTGACCTATGTGGACACGCGCAGCCTGGCGCTCGACCTGCGCATCCTGCTGGCGACCGTGGGCAAAGTATTGCGTCGGGACGGCATCAGCGCCCAAGGTGAGGCCACCATGCCCGAATTTCGTCCCGCCCCGTCCCAACCGCCACGCTGACCATGGGCACCGCCTTCTGGGATCTCTCCAAATACCGCCGCGTCGGCACGCTGGCCGCGGGCTACGCCTTTGTCCTCATCGCGAGCCTCTACCTCGCCTACGAGCTGCGTTTTGACTTCGCGGTGCCGGCGAACTTCGAGCCGGGCCGGATGGCCGCGCTTTTTGTCGTGGTGGGGCTCAAGCTCGTCGGCCTGCTGTGGCTGCGGCAGCTGGACACGATGGTGACGTATTTCAGCGTGCCCGACCTGCTGCGCATCGTGGCCGCGGCGGGCGGCACGCTGCTGCTGCTGCTGGTGCTGTGGCCGCTGGCCAACAACGTGCTGCTGGTGCCGCGCGGGGTGCTCGCGATCGATTTTGTCCTGAGCGTGGCGGGTCTGTGCATGCTCCGGCTGGGCGCCCGGCTTTACCGGGAACGCGTCACGCTGGCCCGGCGCGTGGGCGCGCAGGCCCAGGCCAACCTCGCCATCGTCGGCGCGGGCGATGCCGGCGCCGCGCTGGCCCGGGATTTCATCGCGACGCCCGCCCGCGGTTTCCGGCCCGTGGTCTTTTTCGACGACGATCCCGCCAAGCACGGCAAGCTGATCCACGGCGTGCCCGTGGCCGGTCCGCCGGAGTCGATCGCCGACGTGCGGGCCCGCGTGGACATCAAGAAGGTGGTCATCGCGATGCCGAGCGCGCCGGCGAAACGGGTGCGCGAGATCGTGGGCCGGATGGCCGAGCATGGTTATACCGTGGAGACGCTGCCCTCGGTCGAGGAGCTGGCCTCGGGCCGGGTGAAGGCCAACCGCATCCGTCCCGTGCAGATCGAGGACCTGCTGGGCCGCGAGTCCGTGAACCTCGACTCCGCGGCCATCCGCCAGCTGGTCGAGGGCCAGGTGGTGCTGGTGACGGGCGCGGGCGGCAGCATCGGCAGCGAGCTGTGCCGGCAGATCGCCGCGCACAACCCGCTGCGCCTGCTGATGGTCGAACGCGCCGAGGGCGCGCTCTTTCTCGCCGAACGCTCGCTGGCCGCGCTCGGCCTCGCGACCAACGCGATCCCGCTGGTCGCGAACATCCTGAACCGGACGCGGATGGGGCAGATTTTCACCCGCTACCAGCCGGAGATCATTTTTCACGCGGCGGCGCACAAGCACGTCTTCATGATGGAGCGGCAGCCGGCCGAGGCGGTGCACAACAACGCCCTCGGCACGCGCCAGCTCGGCGAACTCGCCCTCGCGCACGGCGTGAAGACCTTCGTGCTGATCTCGACCGACAAGGCGATCAACCCGACCAGCGTGATGGGCGCGAGCAAGCGGCTGGCGGAGCTGGAGCTGCAGCGGCTGGCGGCCCGGCCGGGCGCGGACACCCGTTTCGTGGCCGTGCGGTTCGGCAACGTGCTGGGCTCCTCGGGCAGCGTGATTCCCATCTTCCGCGAGCAAATCGAGCGGGGGGGGCCGGTGACGGTGACGCATCCTGAGGTGACGCGCTACTTCATGACCATCCCCGAGGCCGTGGGGCTCGTGCTGCAGAGCGCGGTGCAGGGCCGCGGCGGCGACATCCTCGTGCTCGACATGG
>JAHCLN010000186.1 GCA_026125215.1 Opitutaceae bacterium | reverse complement strand
ACCCAGCGCCACCGCACCGGCAGCGCAGCCTGCTCCCGTCGCGAGCAGACCGATGCCCAAGGCCAGCAGTAACCGGCGCCAGAGTGGAACCGACCGCGACCCGCCCTCAGGTGAAGTGCAGGATGTTTTCATGCCCGCCTGTTCCTTTTACGCCGCGACTCCTGCGGCACAACGCGATCGCCTTCCCAATCGCGCCACAACGCGATCAACTGCCAGCAGGATATCACACCGAATACCATGCCCAGCGAAGCGAGGATGGCCGCCTTCGGCGGCACGCCGGGCTCAAGCACGGATTGGGTGCCGTCACCCGGATCCACGAACACCGTCAAGACCGCTCCCGGCGCGTAGCGGGTGCGCACAGCCTCCTCCACCGCGGCACGGTCCACCGTCGAGGCACCGGCGAAATCCACGCGCTCGCCCCGGTGCTGATGGCCGTCCACCTGATAACGATAAACCACCTGCGCCCGGTAGGCGGGGTTGGTGGACCGCACCTGCCGGGTTTCGACAACCCGGCTCTCCACGACCGTGCCCGCGACCTTCACCCAGTGATCCGAGCGCCAGCCCAGCCAGAGCGCGCCGCTGTAAACGATGAGCAGCATCAGCCCCAGCCAGCCCAAACCGGCGAAGATCAACAGGCCGGCCGTCGAAGCCTGATTGGCCCAGCGGGAACCGCGTGCTGTCAGCCCGCGCCACATCCTCTCGGGCAACAGAAATGTCAGCCCGCCCGCGAGCAGCAGCAAAATACCCAGCAGCATCAGGAAAGTAGTCATCGTCTGCAGTGGTTAACGCTGAGCGGGTGCCGTCATCGGTCGTCGGTGTTGGATTCCTCGCTGCGCTCAGAATGAAGGCAGACTGGCCAGCGGCACGCAGATGATCTTCCCCGTGTAGCCCGCGAGCACCAGCGCGTCGGGCGCGAAGCCGACCTGCACGAGGGGCGCCTCCAGCGGCGCGAGCACCGCCTGCAGATTCTGCCAATCGCGCCCATCGGCGGAGCGCCACAGGCCGTCGCGTTCGCCCTGCAGCCAGAAATGGCCGTGGGCAAAATACACCGCCGGGCGTTCATCGTCCGGACCAACCGTCACAAGGGTCGAACGCGGCAGGGCCTGCAGATCGAACACCCGCACGCCGGAGATTTCACTGACGACCACCCGCCCCGCCCCCGCCGCCAGCGAACCCGGCTGCCGGCCGATGAATTCCGCCGCCTGGACCCAAGCCCGCAGATCGCGCGAACGGCTGAGCACGAACTTGTCCGTGTTGTCCGGATCGGGATTCGTGATCGCCCACCACTCGTCGCCAAGGCGGTCGAGCGCAGAGCTGTGCTGGGCCTCCGGCACCGGACCGTGCCAGGCGTCGCCGTCGGCGCTCCAGACCAGGCCGGCCTCGTCGTCGGCGAAATAAAGACCGTGCCGGCGGGAGATCACACCGACGCGGGTTGCCGCCAGCGAACGGACCGGACGGATCGTGCCGGTCGCGGCGTCAAGTTCCATCACCCGGCTGTCCTGCATCCACCAGAGCCGGCCCGGCGCAGCGGCCAACGGCCAGGACGCGCGTTGCGCGCCGCCGATTCGTTTCACCTTCTCCTTGGCCTCCAGCCGCCACAGACCCTCGGTGGAGGCGACGAAGGCCGTGTCGTCGAGCACCGCGATTTCGTGCGGGAAAACGCCGCGCGGCAGCCGCCAGGCCTCCGCGGCTCCGGCGGACAGGCTCAGCGCAAGGAACAGCAGCAGCCAGCGTCCGATCACGATTTCTCCTCCGTTGAAGACACCGCCGCGCGCAACTCCCGCCGCCGCTGCCGGGCGAGATACCAGATGGCGCCAGTGACCGGCGCGAAGAGAAACAGGAACAGCGAGCCCACCGCGTAGCGCGCCCGCGGCTCCGGGTAGTTGCCGACCTCGAAGAAAAAGTGTGCCACCGCCGCGCCCATCAGACCAAGCAGCAGCAGCGGAGCGGTCCAGCAGGCCAGACGCGCGCCCAACAACGCCAGCCGGCGCTTCGTTGGCTTCATCGTGGTGGGATCTTGGGTAAGCAGGTCGAGCATGGCTTATTTCTTCCCGCTTTGGTGCTGTTTCCGCAGTTCCTCGAGCATTCGGCCGGCCTCGGGATCACCGGCGGCCCGGGCCCGCTCAAGCCAGTTCTCCACCACCTTGAAATCCTGCCGACCCCATTCGCCAGCGTGGGCGGCTTGCGCGAGCAGCCGCATGGCCGGCCAGTCGCCCGCCTCGGCGGCGCGTTCGAGTTCGAGCCAGGCCAGGCCGCGGTCGGCGGTGAGACCGGCCTGGCCATTGGCGCGCCACTGCGCGCGCACGCGCAGCGCCTCGCCGTTGCCGAGGTCGGCGGCCTTGTTCACCCATTGGACGATTCCCTTTTCGACCGCCGCGCGCGTGGTCTCGCTCACACCGGGCTGCTGCAGGCTCGCGTTGGCCACGCGCACGTAGCCGAGCATCGCGGGCACATGATCGGCGAGCGCCGCCTTCAGGTAGTGAAACTTGGCTTTATCGATCCGCTCCTTGATGTCGCCGCCCTTCTTGCCCTGCTCAAATTCGAGTCCGGTGGCATAATCCGCGGCCGGATCGGCGCTGCGCAGCATGGCGTCGGTCGAGGCCTCGGCCTCCTCCTCAATCCGGGCGAAACGCTGGCGGATGATGTCCTCGTTGGTCAGCGCCGGACGCTGGGCATCGAGCCGGGTTTCCATTTTCCCGAGGCTTGGTTCGTTCGGATTGAGCAGGCGGGCGACGGCCAACGAGCCCTCCGCGAGGGACCATTCACTTGCGTCGAGGTGGCAGCCCGCCCGCAGCACCCACACGTCGGCCAGCGTGGGCACGTCGCGCAGAATCCGGTCGAGAATGGAGGCATGGCGTTCGCGCGGCACGGTGTTTTGCACCACGGTGAACAGGCTCGCGAGTTGCAGACGGTTGTCCACGAACCGGGGGGTCGTGCCGAACAGAGCCGACGAGGATTTCGCGATGCCCTGCAAGGTCGCCGTGCGCAGGAAGCCGTCCGCCTCCGCATCGGGCATGCCGGCGGCCTGCTTGAGCTGAAGGGCAAGTTTTCGGAAGCGGATCTTCTCATCCCATTTCGCCCGATGCTCCGCCAGGGCCTCTTCCCTCGCCTTGCCGGCCGGCTTGGCCTCGGCGTTTTTCAACTCGATGTCGCGGGAGATCTCCTCGCCTTCGGACAGGATCGCGGCCGAGGGAGCGGGGCCGGCCGGCGCGCCGGTGTTGCCGGGGAATTGATTCACCAGCCGGGACACCGGGTCGGTGCCGCCGGTGGCGGCCGAGACCTGGTCGGCGTAATCGCCCAGCGCCGCCGCCATGTTCCGATCGGCTTCGTTCACGGCCCGGAGCGCATCCGCCATCTGCTCCGCGTAACTGACATAGCGCGACGCCCGCATGCCGCGCTGCACGGCGAGATCGCGGTAGCGGGTGAATTCGTCGGTGCGGCCCGCCTTGCGGGCGTCGAGCGCGAGGCCGTCGGTGGCGAAGAGCGAACCCAGCCGCGCCTTCTCCTCCTTGCTGCGCTTCAGCAGGTCATCCGCGCTCGCCGGCGGCGTGCCCGGCCAGAGGGCGCGGGCGGCGAGCAGCCAGACGTGGCGCATGGCGGTGGAGGCCTCGATCTGGAGCTTGTTCGCGTGCATCACGTCGCGGTCGAGGGCGGCGCCGGCCCAGCCCTTTTCGACGAGGTTCTTCAGCATCTCGGCGGCGTCGAACGGGGCGTCGGGCACCGCGGCGAACTCGACCGGCTGGCGCGGCTTGTCGGCGTCGTAATTCGGGTAACCCTGCGGCACCTTCGGGAAGGTGACGCGGCGCAGGTAGGAGTTGTCCGTGTGGCTCATCAGCAACTCCTTCATCACGTCCACCTCGTATTCCTGCTGCGTCGGCCCGGCGC
This sequence comes from Opitutaceae bacterium, assembly GCA_026125215.1. Lineage (GTDB taxonomy): Bacteria > Verrucomicrobiota > Verrucomicrobiia > Opitutales > Opitutaceae > UBA2377. The sequence continues at coordinate 591 of JAHCLN010000186.1, read as the reverse complement.
CGGGCTGACGTTTGAGCGACCAGTAGATCTGCGAGTAGACCTTGCCGTAGCGCGCCTGGACCTTCTTCCGGAAACCGGGCAGGTGGTGCGCGAGGAAGGCCGTGGTGCGCGCGTCGCGGACCTCGAGGTTGACCACGAGGACCGACAGCACTTCGGCGACCTCGTCGGCGAGCTGCGGCCGGTGCTTGCGCACGGCCTCGTGCACGCCGACGACCTGCTGGGCGAGGTCCCGGCGGGGAGCGCCGGACACGTAGAGCCGTTCGAAGTGATGGAAGGCCTTCGCCATCTCGACCGCGCCGGCGACCGTCGGCGGGATCGCGTCGGCCGCGGCCTTGGCCAGCACCTCCTGCTTTTTGCGTTCCGCGACCGCGGCGGGGCCGGCGGCCTGCCAGGAGGCGTTCGTGGCGAGCGACCGGGCGACCCGCGTGGGGCGCGATTCGGCGAAAGTCAGGGCACCGGCGTCGCGCACCATCAGCCCTTCCGGCGTGGCGGCGACCAGCCGGTCGCCGGTGAGTTCGAGGAACGCGTTGTGCTCGACGGGCACACGCCGCCACGCCTGGGCCTCGTCCCCGTCGTCGCTCACCCAGAGTT
>JAHCLN010000185.1 GCA_026125215.1 Opitutaceae bacterium | reverse complement strand
TGCTGCAGATTGCGGACGGAGCATCGCGCGGCCCGGCGCCGGCGGAACTGCCGGCCGGCCTCATGGCGGCGACCGCCGCGCTCGAGGGGACCGCCCCGGCGCACCCCGCGCTGGCCCTGCTCGGGGAATGCTACCTGGCCGACGATCTCGGCGCCTTTCTCGACTACTGGAAGGCCAACCCCGCGTTTTCCTTCCTCGCTGTCGCCACCCGCAAGGGCGACCTCGTGGACCGGCGCGGGCTGGTTTACGGCGGCCACCACGGCGGCAAGAAATCCGCCAACAGCATCGTGCAGCGCGAAATCGACCTGCGCGAAACCGCGCGGGCGCTTGCGGAGGAGCAGAAGGCGCATGACGCCCAGAAGGCGGTCATCGACACCCTGACCCAGCGGCTGGCAGAGGCGGAACAGGCGCTCGAGCAGCGCCGCGCCGAAGTGCTGGCGGCAACCCAGGCGCTCGCCGCGGTGCAGGCCGACCAGCGCAACGCCCAGCGGGCGCTGGAGGAGACCGAAGGGCGTCTCCGCCGGATGGAGTCGGAACTCACGGCCCTGGAGGCGGCGAAGAACGAGGCGCATGCCCGCTGGGAGAAAGCCCAGGCCGGTCTCGCCGAGGCCGAGGGGGCCGCCGGCACCCAGCGGGAGAAAATCTCCGCCCTGGAAACCCGCCTGAACGAGGTGCGCGCCGACCGCGAGGTGAAGCGCGAATCCCTTGCGCAGGCCCGGTTGGAACTCGCGGAGCGCCGCCAGAAGGTCGAGGTGCTCGACCGCGGTCTCGGCGAGATGGAGCGCCGGCGCGGTCAGCTGTCCGAACTGCTGGTCCAGCGCCAGCAGGAGATCGAGGTCTGGACCGAGCAGATTGCCGAACTGGAGCGCGAGTCCGCCGCCCAGCGCGAACGGGCCGCGCAGCTCGCCGGCACCCTGGCCGTCGCCCAGCAGCAGGTCGAGGCGGTGCGGGTCGAACTCGTGGACGTGGAGCGCGCCATCGGCACGGTCGAGGCGGCACAGGCCGAGCTGCGTGCGCGGTCCGAAGCCGCCCACGACCAGCTGAGCACCCACGAGATCAAGCTCGCGGAAAACCGCCAGCGCGCCCAGTTCCTCGCCGAGGAGGTGACGCGCGAATACCAAACCGACATCGCCGCCATCGACTGGAAGCGCCAGCTCTGGCACGCCGATGACGAACCGGAGGGTCTCAAGCCGCTCGACCTTGACGAGGAGGACGAGACCGAGGGCGGCGAGGGGGCCCCGGCCGCCGAAACCACCGAGGGCGATGCGGCGCCGAAACGCCGGCGGAAAAAGAAGGAGCCCAAGGGCGAGCCCACGGAGGCGGACCTCGCGGCGCTCGACCAGACCGACTGGACGGCGGTGAAATCCGAGTCCGACGCCCTCCGCGCGCGCCTCGGCAACATGGGCGCCGTCAACCTCGTCGCCATCGAGGAATATGCGGAGCTCAAGCAGCGCCATGACTTCCTGAAGGCGCAGAGCGACGACCTTACCACCGCGAAAGCCGAGTTGCTCAAGGCCATCGACGAGATCAACCAGACCTCGATGCAGCAGTTCCAGGTGACCTTCGAGCAGATCCGGAAGAACTTCGCCTACACCTTCCAGACGCTTTTTGGCGGCGGCCGGGCCGAGCTGGAGCTCGTCGCGGCCGAGGACATCCTCGAGAGCGGCATCGAGATCGTCGCGCAGCCGCCGGGCACGAAGCTCAAGAGCATCACGCTGCTCTCCGGCGGCCAGAAAACGCTCACCGCCGTGGCGCTGCTTTTCGCGCTCTACATGGTGAAACCCTCGCCGTTCTGCCTCCTGGACGAACTGGACGCGCCGCTCGACGAATCGAACATCGGCCGCTTCACGGACCTGCTGAAAAAATTCGTGAACGAGTCGCAGTTCATCATCATCACCCACAACAAGCGCACCGTCGCGGCGGCGAACGCGATCTACGGCGTGACGATGGAGGAGCGCGGCGTGTCGAAGACCGTTTCGATGCGTTTCAACCACGAGCACGGCGAACCCGAGGCACAGCCGCGCAACCTCGCCGAGGCGGTGACCGGCGCCCGCGCCTGACCTTCCGACCCCGATGAAGATCGGCCGCCTGAGACTCCGGTTTGTTTGGGGCACCGGCAAGATCGGGTCGGCCGCCTGGCGGCTGCGGCTGGCGGGCTACTACGAGCATCTGCGCGGCCATCCCCGGAGCGGGCTGGCCTTCAATGTGCGCGGGTTGCTCGTCCTCGCGCTTGTGCTGGCCGGGCTCGCCTATCTGGGCGGGGCAACGGCGCTCTACCTCTGGCTCGACCGGCGGCCGCACAACTTCGTCACCTACACCGACGCGTTGCTGCTGCCGCTGCGCATGGACGAAATCCGGGCCAAACGCGGCCGGGGCTACATCGAGGCCGGCATTGACGACCTGAAGGCGCAGCGTTGGGCGCAGGCGGAGATGAAACTGCGCGTCGGTCTGCGGCGTTACCCGTCGGACACCCGCGCGCGGCTGTATCTGGCGGAGTTTTACCTCGCCTCCCAGCGCCGGGCGCTCGCGCTGCAGCTGTTGCAGGAGGGTCTGGAACGCACGGCGGAGTATCCCGGGCGGCGTTACCTCACGACCTATTTCAACCAGGCCATGCAGGGACAGGAACATGAACGCGTCGTGGCGGCCGCGGAGCGGCAGCTGGCCGCGCCCGGGGGGCTGTCGGAGGCCGAGCAGGACTGGCTGCGGCAGCAACTGCTCACCGCCATGCTCGCGGCCGGCCGGGTGGACGAGGCGCTGGCCCGGCTGGACGCCCGGCCGGACGACACGCGGCTGCATGAACTGCGCGTGCTCGCCCTGCTCCGGGCCGGCCGGCCGGCGGCGGCGGCGGATTTTCTGGCCGCGTGGAGCGAACGCCGCGGCGCGACCCCACAGATCCAGCGCCTGCAGGTGCGGGTTTACCGTGAGGCGGGCCGGCTGGAAGAAATGGAGTCGGCGCTGGCGGCCTTGCGGAGGCAGACGCCGGCCGACCCTTCGCCCTATGCCTACACGATCGTCCAGCGGGCGATGGCGGGGGACGAAGCCGGAGCCCGCGAGGGCCTGGATGACTATTTCCTGCGCTTCGGGGCGAATCTCCGGGCCAGCCAGCTGCTGGCCGCCCCGCTCGCCGAAATTGCGGCGGGGCCGTTGTTGGAGCATCTCATCACCCTGCAGGCCGCGCAGGGGCACGACATCCGGCCGACCCTGCTGCAGCTGGCGCAGGTGCAGATCCGCGGGCAGGACTGGACCGGGGCGATGGTCTCGGTTCGCCGGGCGCGTGCGCTCAAGCCGGACGAACCGCTGCCCAGCCAGGAACTTTTTGAACTTCTGCTGGCGACGCTGACCGATCCCGCCCAAGGCGAGCGCTTGCGGTTGCTGGAGCTGCTCGCCCGCCGGCCTATGCCGCTGGCGGGTTATCTCAGCCTGATGGAATCCCTGGGTGAGGCCGGCCACCACCAGACGCTGCTCGATGTGGCCGGCGTGGCCGAGCGACACTACGGCGCGACGGCGGCGCTGGCCGAGCACCGGACCCGGGCGCAGGCCGCCCTGGAGGCGGCCCGGGCGCCCGCGGCGACGGTGACCCTGCCCGGCACCGGCGGCTTCATGCCCGAGCCGGAATTTTTGGCGAAGCTTGAGGCCGCGATGACCGGCGGCGCCTGGGCGGAGGCCGCGGCACTCCAGCGCGAGGCGCTGCTGGCCCGGCCCGCGTGGCTCAATGTGCGCCATCCGGACTGGCTGACCCGCCAGATGCGCATCGCCCGGGAGAACGGCGACACGCCGGACCTGCTGCTGGCCGTGCGCCAGCTGCTCGACGGTTCGCTGGCCCGCTCGCAGCTGGTGGTGGATTACGCGCAGGAGCTGCGGGCCGAGGACGACACGGCCACGGCCGTGCTGCTGCTGCGGGAGATCCAGCGCCGCACGCCCGAGCACGCGCTTTCGCGACGGCTGCTGGAGGCGTGGACCGCGAAACCGGAACCGGCGGTCACGCCGGACGGCTCATAGGATCAGGTCGGGCGGGACGTTGGCGAGGGCTTCCTCGACCGTGGTGAGGCCCATGGTGACCTTGAGCATGGAGTCCTGGTGCAGGGTCTTCATGCCGTTCTTCATGGCGATGCGCTTCAGCTCGGCGACCTCGGCCTCCTTGTTGATGCCTTCGGTGAGCTCCTCGGAGTTGATCATGAGCTCGTGGATGCCGACGCGGCCCTTGTAGCCGGTGCCGTTGCAGGTGGGGCAGCCCTGGGGGTTGGCCTTGAAGATTTCGGGGGCTTCCTTGAGGCCGAGGGCCTTGCCCATGATGTCCCATTCGCGGCCTTCGGGCTTGTATTTCACCTTGCAGTTCTTGCAGACGCGGCGGAGCAGGCGCTGGGCGCAGACACAGACGAGGGAGGCCGAGATGTTGAACGCCTCGACGCCCATCTCGCCGATACGGGCGACGGTGGAGGGCGCATCGTTGGTATGGAGCGTGGAAACCAGCAAGTGACCGGTGAGCGCGGCCTCGACGGCGATCTGCGCGGTTTCCTCGTCGCGGATTTCACCGACGAGGATGATGTCGGGGTCCATACGCAGATAACAGCGCAGGGCGCGGGCGAAGGTGAGGCCGATCTGCCGGTTCATCTGCATCTGGTTGAGACCGGGCAGCGTGTATTCGATGGGGTCCTCGGCGGTCTGGATGTTGACGTCGGGCGTGTTGATCTCGGCGAGCGCGGCGTAGAGCGTCATGGACTT
>JAHCLN010000184.1 GCA_026125215.1 Opitutaceae bacterium | reverse complement strand
ATTGATCAAATGCCCCGGAGCTTGCTCCGGGGCATCTTTACTTTAACCGCTCCATATGCTGCGGAGACAGCCCACCTCAGCGCACGAGATCTCTTAAGCGCGGCTGCGCGAGCGCGTGGCGGCGGTGGACGTCGAGGTAGGTGTCGTCGCACATGCGGTCCACGGCAGCGTGGTCGGGGAATTGCGCGACGAAACCCGGGTGGTGCGGCTCGAGGGCGAGGCGGGCGGTGGCGAGCCAGCCGGCGATGAGTTCACGCGGGTTCTCGTCGCCCACGGCGATGCGGATCGTGGTGGGCGTGATGCCGGCGTCGCGCAGGGCGGCGGGGCTGAGCTCGCTGTGCGAGGTGAGGGCGGGACAGAGAACGACGGTGTTGCTCTGGCCGAGCGAGACCTGGTGGCCGAACATCGGCGCGAGGCTGTCGAAGAAGCGCTCGAAGGTGAGGCGGTCGAGTCCGGCCTTTTCGAAGTCCACGGTGAAGAGCGGCGCGGGCAGGCCGAGGTAGGAGAGCCGGTCGCAGATGGCGTGGTTGGGGTCGCCGGGGCTGGCCGGTCCGCTGACGTGCAGCAGGGGATGCGCGGCGAGCCAGCGCGCGAGGATGAGCGTGTTGATGCACTTCTTCAGCATGCGCATCTCCAGCGTCTTCATGCCGCTGAGCACCTCAAAGGCCTTGTCCGCGTCGAGGAAGGCGCCCTTCACGTAATAGACGTTCCAGAAGAGCGTGCGGTCCCAGCCGGGGTCGCCCTTGGGGATGAACATGTCGGCGTTGCGGCCGATGACGACGCCGGCGGTCGTGTTGCCGTCGCCGGCGAGATCCTTGGTGTAGCTGTGGATGACGAAATCCGGCCGCGCGGCGGGATCGGGCTCCTGGAGCGGGCGCACGAGGAAGGGAGTGCCCACGGTGGCGTCGAGCATCACGGTGAGGCCGGCGGCGTGGGCGGCGCGGCAGATGGCGGGCACGTCGAGAAAGTTGCCGTGCGGGTTGCAGGGGCTTTCGAGGTAAACGTAGATGCGCCGGCCCGCCGCGAGACGGTCGGCGTATTTGGCCTGCGCCGCGGCGAGCGCCCGCGCGAATTCGTCCGCGGTCACGCCGTCGAAGAACTCCACGCCGACGTCGAGGTTGGATTTTTTGGCGAACCAGTCGTGGAGCAGCTGGTGGGTGCCGCCGTAAACGTTGCGCGAGGCGAGGACGACGTCGCCGTAGCCGACGACGTGGGAGAGGATGCCGTCGATGGCGGCCATGCCGGAGTTGAAGTTCCACGCGAGATACTCGGCCGACATCGCACCGGCCTCGATGTCCACGATGTGGTTGGCGAGCGAGATGGAGGTGGGGTTGAGCAGGCGGGAGTAGATCTCGTGGAGGAACTCGCGGCCCTGGAAGGCGTCGTCGATCCACTCGGTGCAGGCGAAGATGTAGGTGGCCGTGCGGGTGATGACGGGGTTGGCGGAGAAGATGGCGGCGACGTTGTCGAAGGTCGGGTAGGGGCCCTTGGCGAGCGAGGTGGCGGTGGAGTGGCCGAGCGACTGATGGACGGCGCGCGTGGGGTTTTGCAGGGTGTCGAGGAGCTTCGCCAACTGGAAGGCGAGGAACTTCTTGGCGTTGAAGAGCGCCACGCGGTCGGCCTGCGGCAGCCGGGCGAGCGTGCGGGTGGTGGCGGTCCAGAGTTCGTCGAGGTCGCCGTGCGCGGCGTAGAGCCGTCCGGCGAGGCGGAGCAGCGGCTCGCCGACCGGGGAATCGGCGTCGATGTGGAAGTGGGCCAGTTGCTCGCGGGCGAGTTCTTCGAGGCTGCCGGCGGCGGTGGTTTTGCGGCGGGGGGAGAGCAGTTTGGCGGCGGGGGCGGGCATAAATGCGGGGATGGCATTTATGACACAACCGCCGCGCGGCGCCGCAAAGCAATAGCCGACGGCCGGACGGGATTAAGCCGTTTGGCGGAGGCGATTCATGCCGGGTCGATCGGGCGGGATGGGGAAACCCCGCCCTTCTCCAGACCGAGCCCGGGGAGCTCGCTATGCCGGTCAGCGCTCGATCTGTTCGATCTCGGTCACCTTGCCGTCGCGGAAGGTCACGCGGATGCGTTCGTCCACGCGGTCGCGGTAGTGGTGGTGGCGCACGGGTTCGAAGTAGATGACGCGTTTGCCGGTCACCGGATGGTAGCCGATGTAGCGGCGGTAGTGGACGGTGGTGCCGGCATACTCCTGGTAGTAGGTGCTGTAAATCCACACCTCCTCGCGGCCGGCGGCGGTGATCCGCTCGCGACGTTCATCCGGGCTGCCGAGGGCGATGTAAACCAGGTCGGTATTGTAACCGATTTCGACCATGCCTTTCCGCAACTGCTCCTGCGTGGCGGGGTCGAGCGATTCGAACACGGCGGCCTTCTCCGTGATGCGGCGGTCGATGGTGCTGCAACCGGCGAGCAGCAGGACAAAGGGCAGAAGGAGCAGGCGGGTTTTCATGGGATGATTGGACGCCCGGATTCTCGGTTGGTTTCGCAAAAATCGCAAATCCCGGCTTGGCGGAGGCGCGCCCGCGGCCAGCATGGCGTCATGCTGCACCCGGGACTGGTTTCGATCACTTTCCGCAAGCTGACTCCGGCCGAGGTCGTGGCCCTCGTGCGCCGGGCGGGCCTGCAGGGCATCGAGTGGGGCGGCGACATCCATGTGCCGCACGGCGACCTCGGGCGCGCCCGCGAGGTGCGCGAACTCACCCAGGAGGCGGGCCTGACCGTCGCCGCCTACGGCAGCTACTACCGGGCGGGCCACAGCGAGGATGCCGGCCTGCCTTTTGCGAAGGTGCTCGAGTCCGCCCTGGAGCTTGGCGCCCCGCTCATCCGCATCTGGGCGGGTGCGGCGGGCTCGGACGGCGTCGGTGAGGAAGCCCGGTGGCACATCATCGCCGACCTCAAGCGGATCAGCGAGCTGGGGGCCCGCGCCGGGGTGCGCATCGCCGCGGAATTTCACGGCGGCACGCTGGCCGACACCAATGCCTCCGCCGGCCAGCTTCTCCTCGAGGTGGATCATCCCAACTTTTATTCCTACTGGCAGCCCTTGGCCGACATGAGCGATGCCGTCTGCCTCGAAGGTTTGGCCGCCCTGCAGCCGCGGCTGGCCCACGTGCATGTCTTCCAGTGGCGCACCCACCTCGACCGCCGGCCGCTGGCCGAGGGCCGGGCGCGCTGGACGGAGTTTCTCCGCAGCGCGGCCAAGGCCCCGAGCGACCGGTATGCGATGCTGGAGTTCGTGCAGGACGACGCGCCGGAGAATTTTCTCCGCGACGCCGCCACGCTCAAGGAAGTGCTCGCGGCGTCAGCCTGAGCCTCGCGCCGGCGGCGTGGCGGCCACCGCCTGCCGTGGCGGCACGGCGAGCTGCTTCCGGTTTTTCTGCGCGGTGATGATCGCAACGGCCGTGATGATGATTGCCGACGCCAAAAGCATGCGCGGACCCACCGGCTCGCTCAGGATCAGCCAGCCGAGGAAGACGGCCACCACGGGATTCACGTAGGCGTAGGTCGAGACGCGGGCCGGCGAACAGTTCTTCATCAGCCACACAAAGGTCGTGAAGCCTACCAGCGAGCCGACGCAGACGAGATAGAGCCAGGCGCCCGCCGAGGCGGCGGAAATGGCCGCGGGATCGAAGCGCGCCGGTTCGCCGCAGAGGATGCTGACCAGTGCCAGCAGCAGGCCGCCGGTCACCATCTGCACGGCGGCGGCGGTCATCGGCTCGGCGGCCTGCCGCGCATAGCGTGTGTAGATCGAGCCGGCGGACCACGTCACGCAGCCGAAGAGGATCGCGCCCACGCGCCACGGGTCGAGCCCGGTGGCCGCATCGCTGCCGAGGTCGGGCCCCACCAGCAGGGCGAGGCCGCCGAAGCCGAGCGCCAGCCCGCCCAGCGTGGCGACGGTGGGTTTGGCGCCGCGGGTCGCATCGCCGCCCACGGCGAGCACGAGCCAGTCGGCCAGCACGATGAAGAGCGGGCCGATGGAAATGATGAGTGTGGTGATGCTGGAGGGCGTGGTCTCGGAGGCCCACGACACCAGCCCGTTGCCGCCGAGCAGGAGCAGGCCGCCGATGACGGTGTTGTCGAACCACTGGCGCGGCGTGGGCCGGATTTTTTTGGTGAACCACAGCCACGCGTAGAGCATGGCGCCGGCGACGAGAAACCGCGCGCCCGCCATCAGGAAAGGCGGGATGGTGCCCACGGCCACCTTGATGGCCAGGTAGGTGCTGCCCCACACGAGGTAGATCGTGGCAAAGGCCAGGATGAGGGCGGAACGTGTGGGCGCTTTTTCGGACACAGCCGGCGCAGCATGCCTGCCTGAGACCGGCTTGCAATGGCGCTTTACCTAGCCTCCGCCCCGCAGCTTGGCCTTCAGTTCCTGCCAGCGGGCGAGGCGTTCGGCGATCTTGGCCTCCCAACCGGCGGTCTTGGGCGTGTAAAGCGCGAGCGGTTTGGCGAGATAATCCTCGCCGGAAATGTTTTCCGGGAAGTCGTGGGCGTATTTGTAGCCCTTGCCGTGGCCGGCCTGCTTGCTGGCGGCGCCGCTTTTGTCGCGCAACGGCAGGGGCACGGGCTGCACCGGCTGTTCCTTGAGCACGCGGTGCGCCTCGCCGAGGGCGAGCGTGGCCGAGTTGCTCTTCGGCGCGGTCGCGATGTAAAGCGTGGCATGGGCGAGCGTGAGCTCGGCCTCGGGCAGGCCGATAAAATCGCAGGCGTGGTGCGCGGCCACGGCCAGCGGCAGCGCCATCGGGTCCGCCAGTCCCACGTCCTCACTCGCGAG
>JAHCLN010000183.1 GCA_026125215.1 Opitutaceae bacterium | reverse complement strand
CCCGCGGCGTGCCGATCTTCACCTTCATGAACAAGTGCGACCGGCCCACGCGCGACCCGCTCGATCTGCTCGACGAGCTGGAAAGCGTGCTGGGCCTGCAGTCGTCGCCCGTGGTCTGGCCGCTGGGCAACGGACCGTCCTTCAAGGGCGTGTTCGACCGGCGCTCGCGGCAGGTGCATTTGTTCGAACGTGTGCCCGGCGGCGCCTACGAGGCCCCGGTGCAGGTCACCTCGCTCGAGGATCCGACCGTGCGCTCCAAGCTCGACGACCACACCTACACCACCGTGAACGAGCAGCTGGCCATGCTCGACGGCGCCGGCCACCCCTTCGATCTCGCGGCCGTCCGCGCCGGCCGGCAAACCCCCGTCTACTTCGGCTCCGCGGTGAACAATTTCGGCATCGAGCTCCTGCTGCGCGGCTTCCTGCAGGACTCCGTGCCGCCCGCTCCGCGCAAGTCCGTCAGCGTCACCGTGCCCGGCGCGCCCGCCCCCACGACCGCACGCGTCGTGCCCGTGGACGACCCGAAGTTCTCCGGCTTCATCTTCAAGATTCAGGCCAACATGGACCCGAAACACCGCGACCGCATCGCCTTCTGTCGCGTGTGCTCCGGCAAGTTCGAACGCGACATGGTCGTCGCCCACCAGCGCACCGGCCGGCAGGTCCGCCTCTCCTCCTCCCACAAGCTCTTCGGCCAGGAGCGCGAGACCGTGGACGAAGCCTGGCCGGGCGATGTGATCGGCCTCGTGGGGCACGACAGCTTCGGCATCGGCGACACCCTCACCGAGGACCGCGGCATCTGTTACGACGAGATTCCCCGCTTTCCTTCCGAGGTTTTCACCTACATCTCGAACCCCCACGCCGGCGACGCCAAGAAATACCGGGCCGGCCTTGAGCAGCTTTTGCAGGAAGGCGTCGTGCAGTCCTTCACCGCCAAGAACGCCCCGCCCGGCGCCACCCTGTTGGCCGCCGTCGGCCCGCTGCAGTTCGAGGTCGTGCAGTGGCGTCTGCAGAGCGAATATGGCGCCGAGTCGCGGCTCACGCCCTGCCCTTGGACGTTGCTGCGTTGGGTCGGGATTCCCGCCTCGCTCCAAGGCCCCAAGGGCTTTGATTTTTCAAACGTGATTGTTGCGTCCGGGGTCAGCTTCGGCGCGGACAAATTCGGCCATCCCGTCGTCCTTTTCCCCAACGAGTGGACGATGAATTACTTCGTCGAAAAAAATCCCGAGCTGAAGTTGCACGAGCTCCCCATCGAGCAGAGCGTCTGATCCGTTCCCGCCATGGATTTCGCCGGCTGGCACGAATTGAACCCCACCCAGGCCGCCCGGCGTTTGCTGGCCGGCGTGGCTGCGCTGCCGGCCGCCCAACGGCGCGCCTGCATCGCCAGCCTGCCGGATGAAGCCACGCTGACCGCCCGGTTTGCCGCGGCCGACCGCGCCGCCCCGCTCGGCGCCATTCCCTATTTCACCAAAGACCTGTTCGACGTCGCCGGTGAGCCCACCCGGGCCGGTTCGACGTTCCTGGCGGAAGTGCGGCCCGTTCCCGCACAGGACGGCGTTCTCACCCGCCGGCTCGCGTCCGCCGGGGCCGTGCTCGCGGGCAAGACTCATCTCCACGAATTCGCCTACGGCCTCACCGGCGAAAACCCGCACTCCGGCGATTGCGAGCATCCGCATTTTCCTGGCCGCACCACCGGCGGCTCCAGCAGCGGCTCCGCCGCCCTCGTGGCCGCCGGCGTCGTGCCCTTCGCCACCGCCACCGACACCGGCGGCTCGGTGCGCGTGCCCGCGGCTTTTTGCGGGATTCACGGGTTCCGGCTCACGCCGCGCGACGAGTGGATCTCCGACGCCTTTCCGCTCGCGCCCTCGTTCGACACCGCCGGCTGGTTCACCCGCACCGCCGCCGACATGCGCCACGCCCTCGGCGCGCTCATCGGCTGGCGCGAGACCAAGCGCGAGCCGCGCGGCGTTTACCTTGAGCTGCCCGGGCTCGATGCCGAGATCGCGCTCGCGTGCCGCGAAGTGGCGACCACGCGTTTCGCCGAGCCGGCACCGGCTGACATGCAACGCGATCTGCTCGCCGCGTTTGCCGACTCCTCCTTTGCCTACGCCGTGATCCAAAGCACCGAGGCCTATGCCATCCACCGCGACTGGATGACACCCTACAAAGACCGCTACGACCCCGCCGTCTGGGCGCGGTTGGACCGCGGTCATCGCTGGACCGACGACCAACACACCCGCGCCCAAACCATCCTGACGCTGGTCCGCCTGAGATGGGCGCAAGTCTTCGCCAGTTGCGATTTTCTCGTAATGCCCGCCGCCCCCTGCGCCGCGCTGACCAAGGCCGACTGCAACCAGGCCAACCGCGACCGCCTGCTCGCCGTCACCGCGCCCGGCAGCCTCGCCGGCCTGCCCATCCTCACCGTGCCCGTCCCCCTGCCCTCAGGCCTCACCGCCGGTCTCCAGATCGTGGTCAACCACCCGCAGAGCCCGGTGCTGCCCTGGGCGCTGGAGCGATAGCCCGATGCGGACTGAAGGAAGGGGCGGTTATCCTTAACCGCCCTGATGGTTGCTGATCGGCAATGTCCGTTGAGGGCAAACCGCTTCTACCAACCCAGAACCCGTCAAAGCCCAAGTAATCGGCACGCATTGTCCGCCACGATCGCCCGCAACGTAGTCGCATCCAATTCCGCGCGGTGAAGCTCCGCCACCAGTCGGGACATATTCGGTTCCGCATCAATGCCCGGATAGACGTTGAGCGGATAATCGGACCCGAACAGCACCCGGTCCGCCGGCACCTGGGCGCAGAATTTTTTCCAAATATCCTGTCCGTAAAGAAGCGGGCTTGCCGCGGTGTCGTAGCAGATGTTGTCCGGAATTTTTTCCGCGACGACCAGCGGCAGCAGTCCGCCCCAGTGGGCAAGGATGAAGGATGTCTGCGGAAAATCTCGGGCCAGTTTTATAAAATCCGCCAACGGCGTCTCCACCCGCCCGGGATAGCCGCTGCTCTGCGGATCGGTGACGTGCAAATTCACCGGCCAGCCAAATTCCTTCACCAGCGTCAAAACCGCCCCGAAGCCCGCGTCATCGCAGGCATACCCTTGACTGTGCGGTGAAAGCTCGCCCAGGCCGACAAGGCCTTCGTCCCTCGCGCGTCGCAATTCCTCCAGCGCCTGTCCGCCGTCCGCCGGTTGCACGGTCGCGAAGGCCGACAACCGGTCCGGATGCTTCCGCACACACTCCGCATAAAACCGGTTTTGCATCCGGCAGGTCTCCGGCCGCTCCCAATACCAGCCGAGCAGCACCGCCCTACCCACCCCGCCCGCATCCATCGCCCGGAGCAGTTCGTCGACGCTGGGAAACGCCTGCACGGGCCGGCCGTTCTTGCGCCGGCGCGTGCACAGTTGCGCCCAGTGCGGCTCGCCGGCCTCGGCCGCCCAGCCCGCCGGGTCGCGGTTCACCTCCGGCGGACACAGGTGCACATGGGCGTCAATGAGCGGCATAAATCCGGATTCCCAATCATTCTCGTAATCTTAATCTTTCTCGTAATCCTAACCTGCCTCCCAGCGAGAACGATAACGATTGGGAGAACGAGAACGATTTTTGCCCCCATGCTCAACCGTCTCTTCAAGCTCGACCAGCACGGCACCACGCCGGCGCGCGAGGTGCAGGCCGGCTGCACGACCTTCGCGGCCATGGCCTACATCCTCGCGGTGAACCCCGCGATCCTCGCCGCCGCCGGCATGCCCATCGAGGGCCTCATCACCGTCACCGCCGTGAGCGCCGCCGTGAGCACGCTCATCATGGCGCTCTACTCGAATTTCCCGCTCGCCCTCGCCCCGGGTATGGGAATCAACGCCTACTTCGCCTACACCGTCTGCGTCGGTCTCGGCGTGCCGTGGCCGCAGGCGCTCGGCCTCGTCTTCATCAACGGGCTGGCCTTCCTCGGCCTCTCGCTCAGCGGCATCCGCGAAAAAATCATCAACGGCATTCCCTACCAGTTGAAGATGGCCATCACCTGCGGCGTCGGGCTGTTCATCGCGTTCATCGGCCTGAAAAACGGCGGTATCATCGCCGGACATCCCGAAACGCTCGTCACCCACGGCCAACTGGGCTCGCTGCCGGTGCTGCTCTGTTTCGCCGGCATCCTGCTCACCGTGGTGCTGATGGTTCGCCGCGTGCCGGGCGGCATCATCCTCTCCATCTTCGCCGTCACATTGATCGGCCTGATCGTGCCCGACGGCCGCGGCGGCACCGTCACAGCTCTGCCCGGGCAGTTCGTCTCCCTGCCGGCCTCGATGGCCGATACTTTTCTCAAACTCGAATTCGGCTACTTCCGGGAAGATTTCTTCAAGGCGCTCACCGTCGTGCTGACGCTCCTCCTGATCGCGTTGTTCGACAACGTGGGCACCCTCATCGGCGTCACCCAGCGCGCCGGCCTCCTCGACCGGGAAGGCCGCCTCCCCGGGGCCGGCAAAGCCCTTGTGGCCGACTCGCTCGGCGTCATCGCCTCGGCCGGCTTCGGCACCTCCAACGTCGTGAGCTACATCGAGTCCGCCTCGGGCGTGGAGGCCGGCGGCCGCACCGGCCTTGTTGGTGTCACCGTGGCCGCGCTGTTCATCCTCGCCCTGTTTTTCACCCCGGTCATCCAGGCCATCCCGGCCGTCGCCACGGCCCCGGCGTTGGTCGTCGTGGGCATCTTCATGTTTCAGTCGGCCGCCCAGCTCAACCTGCGCGAACTCGAGGAAGTCGCCCCGGCCTTCATCATCATCGTCGCCACCCCGCTCACC
>JAHCLN010000182.1 GCA_026125215.1 Opitutaceae bacterium | reverse complement strand
CCGCATTACATCCTCGGCCGGATCGCCGCCGAAAGCGGCGAGCAGCTCGCCGAGGGCGAACGCGCCCTGCGCCGTTGCCTTGAGCTCACCCCGGCGCGCGACGAGCCTCCCCATGCCGCGGCCCACTGGCGGCTCGGCAATATCGCGGAAAAACGCGGTGATCCCGCCGCCGCCCGCACCGCTTACGAAACCTCGTTGCAGCTGGACCCCAACTTCAAGCAGGCCGCCGATTCCCTGGCCAAGCTGAAGTGACCCGTCCCGCATGAAAGTCGTCGAGTTCGCCTTCGTGGCCTACCCGGCCGCCGATCTAACCCGCTCGGCCGCCTTCTACGAGGGCGTGCTGGGGCTCACCCGCGGAACCCTCATCAACCAAGCCGGAGAGTTCTGGGTGGAGTATGAGGTCGGCTCCCACACCCTGGGCCTCGGCAACGAGCCGTTTCTCCGCGCCTCCGGTGACGGCCCCCATCTGGTGTTGGAGGTGGACGACTTTGAGGATACGATCCGCCACCTGCGGCAAAACTTCGTCCCTTTCGCCGTCGAACCCTTCGAGACCCCGCAGTGCCGCATCGCCGTCGTCCTGGATCCGGACGGCAACAAACTCGGTATCCACCAACGCAAACCCCGGTCCGCCTGATGTGTGGACGACAGTTGACGCCGGGCCACTCTCAGTCGTCATTCGGGAGATGAACATCATCTTGGCGCTCTCCGCCGGATTTGTGCTCCTCGTGGCCGGCGGCGAACTGCTGGTCCGCGGTGCCGTGCGCATGGCCGAACGTCTGGGCATGTCGCCCTTGCTGGTCGGACTGACCATCGTGGGCTTCGGCACCTCCACGCCGGAGCTTATGACCAGTGTGCAGGGCGCGATCCAGGGCTCGCCGGGCATTGCCGTGGGCAACATCGTCGGCTCCAACATCGCCAACATCCTGCTGATCCTCGGCATCTCCGCCCTGATCAGTCCGATTCCGCTGACCCCCTCCGCCCTCCGCCGCGACGGCGTTCTGGTGCTTGCGACCGCGGTGATCTTCACCGGCATCGCCTGGTGGTGGACCCTTGACCGGGTCGTCGGCGGGCTGCTCGTCGCCGGCCTGGTCGGCTATCTCGTGTATGCCTACCGACAGGAAAAGCAGACCGCGCCGGTTCACACCGCCGCCTACGACAAAGGCGAGGCCCTCGACGAGCTGGTGACCCACCACGCGAAGCGGCACCCCCGGTCGAAGCTGCTCGATCTTACCATCGCCGGCGCGCAGGTCGTGGCCGGGCTCGTGCTCGTTGTCTTTGGCGGCAAATATTTCGTCACCGGCGCGATCGAACTGGCCCGGAGTTTTGAGATCTCCGAAACGGTCATCGGGCTCACGATCGTCGCCGTCGGCACCTCAATGCCCGAACTCGTGACCTCCGTCGTGGCGGCCTACCGCAAACATTCGGACGTCGCGCTCGGCAATGTGCTCGGTTCCAACATCTACAATCTCCTCGGCATCGGCGGGCTCACCGCCCTGATTTCGTCCACGGATGTCCCCGACCAGATTCTGGGCTTCGACAACCCCGTCATGATCGCCGCCTCGGCCGCGTTGCTGCTTTTTGCCTGGACCAACCGCCGTATCGGCCGCCGCGAAGGCGGGCTGCTGCTGGCCGGCTACGTGGCCTATGTGCTGGTGCTCGTTCTTTGAGCCGGGTGACGCAGGCGGAACTTGCATCCCCGCCGCCGCCCGCTGTCCTAGCGACTGCGCATGACCGCCGCCCAGCCCATCGTCGAATTCCGTGACGTAACCAAACGCTACGGCGACGGGCCGCTTGTCCTCGACACCGTCAACCTGACGGTCTTTCGCGGCGATTTCATCAGCCTTATCGGTCCGAGCGGCTGCGGCAAATCCACCCTCCTGAAGCTGGTCGCGGGATTGAATCCGCCCTCCACCGGCGGGCTCAGCGTGCTGGGCACCACGCCCAAGGCCGCCCGCGACCGGCAGGCGTTCATTTTCCAGGACGCCACCCTGCTGCCATGGCTCACCGCCCGCCGGAACACCGAGATGCTGCTGCGCCTCCGCGGCGAGCCTGAAACGGAGCGTCGGCGGAAAGCCGCGGCCCTGCTGGATCTGGTCGGGCTCGCCCACGCGGCCGACTATTATCCGCGGCAGCTGTCCGGCGGCATGAAGATGCGCGTCTCGATCGCGCGCGCCCTCTCCGTCGCCCCCGAACTGCTGCTGCTCGACGAGCCCTTCGGCGCGCTCGACGAGATGAGCCGTTTCCGCCTGAACGAGGAACTCCTCGCCTTGCGCGCCCGCACGCCGTTCAGCGCGCTGTTTGTGACCCACTCCGTGGCGGAGGCGGTATTTCTCTCCAACCGCATTCTCGTCATGGGCGCCCGTCCCGGCCGCATCGCCGCCGAGGTGACGGTGAACTTCGGCCCCGTCCGCACCCGCGAACTGCGCGCCGAGCCGGCGTTTCAGGAAAAGGTCAACGAAGTGACGCGCCGGTTGCACGGCGTGGAGGAGCACGGAGCATGAAAAAACCCGCCGGCTGGATGATCTGGCTGCTGCCCGTCGCAAGCGGGCTCTGCTTTGCGGCGCTGTGGCTCGGCATCAAACGCCTCGGCGACGTCAGCGACTGGCTGCTGCCCACCCCGGTGCAAATCCTCGAGGCCGCCCTGCAGGAGCGTTCGCGGCTGCTGGTCGCGGCGGGCAACACCGCGCTCGGCGCCCTTGCGGGCTTTCTGCTCGCCGCCACGAGCGGCCTGCTGCTCGCCCTGCTCATCGGCGCTTCCCGGCTGCTCCGCGCGGCTTTCTACCCCTGGCTGCTCGTGCTGCAGATGACGCCGGTCATCGTGCTGACGCCCATCATTGTGCTCTGGGCCGGCCCGGGATTTCCGGGCATCGTAACCATCACCTGGCTCATCAGCTTTTTTCCCATTGTGGCCAACACCACGCAGGGGCTGCTCTCGGCGGATCACAACCACGTCGGCCTCTTCCGCATGGCCAACGCCACGCGCTGGCAGGAGCTGCGCCTCCTGCGCCTGCCGGCGGCCATGCCTTATTATCTGGCCGGTCTGCGCATCGCCGCGACGCTCGCCCCCATCGGCGCCATCTTCGGCGAATACATGGTCGGCAACGCCGCCGGCGGTTCGGGGGGCCTGGGTTTCATGGTCTATGTTTACAACACCCAGATCAAAATCCCGGCCCTCTTTGCGACGGCGTTGACCAGCTGTTTGCTGGGTTTCATTTTCGTCGCCGCCGTTTCTCTCCTGAATTGGGCCGTGCTGCACAAGTGGCACGATTCCTTCGACCGCAACGACCACTGATCCTCATGCCCACCACCGCTCCCTTCCGCCTGCCCGTGCTTTGTCTCGGCGCCCTGCTCGCCCTGTTCACCGGCTGCGCCAAGCCGGCCGACCCCGGCACCACGGGAGCCGGACCCGTCAAGGTGCGCTTTCAAACCGACTGGTTTCCGCAGCCCGAGCACGGCGGCTATTATCAGGCTCTCGCCAAGGGCTACTATGCGGAGGAGGGGCTGGAGGTGGAGATCATCCCCGGCGGACCCAATGCGCAGGTCATGTCCGGCGTGGCCACGGGCCGGGCCGACCTGGGCATGACCAACGGCGACGACATCATCGTCGCCATCGCCCGCGGCGTGCCTCTCCGCATGATCGCGGCCGAGATGCAGCGCGACGCCCAGGGCATCCTTTTTCATCAGGAACATCCGCTCTCCAGCCTGCGCGACCTCGACGGCAAGACCATCATGGCCGGCGCCGGCTCCACCTGGCTTGAAGTCGCCCGCAAAAAACTGGGCATCAACTTCAACCTCCAGCCGCTGATCGGCGATCTGGCGCGGTTCATGAACGACCCCCGGTTCATCCAGCAGTGCTTCGTCACCAACGAACCCTTCTTCGCCACGCAGCGCGGAGCCAAGGTCGGCGCGTTGCTCATCGCCAGCGAGGAGCTCGGCTACGAGCCTTACCGGGCCATGTTCGGCAGCCGGGATTACCTGGAGAAAAATCCCGATGTCGCCGCCCGTTTCGTGCGGGCCAGCATCCGCGGCTGGCTGGACTACCTGAACGGCGACCCTGAGCCGGCCAATAACCTGTTGCGCCGCCTCCGGCCCGACCTCACCCCCGAATTTATGGCCTACAGCATCCAGGCCATGAAAGACTATCAGCTCGTCCTCGGCGATCCGGCGCGCGGCGAGACCATGGGCCAGCTGAACCCCGCCCGGCTCCAACGCCAGATTGATCTGTTGCAGGAAATGGGCGTGCTGGAGCGGCCGGTGACCGTGGCCGATGTGGCCACGCAGGAGTTCCTGCCCTGAGACGCGGGAGCAGCTATCCGGCCGTGCGCGGTAAATCCTGCCAACCCGGGCCACTCAGGTTAACGCGGAGCACATGAACCCCGCCGACGGCCACAACCGCTTTGCCACCGGCACGTGGTTGTTTTTGCGCGCGCTGGCCGTCATCCATTTCATTGCGTTCGGTTCGCTCTGGCTGCAACTCGAAGGCTTGATCGGTTCGGACGGGCTGCTCCCGGCCGGCGGCTACCTGCAGGCCGTGCGCGAACATCTCGGCGGCCCGGCATGGGGACAACTGCCGACCCTGTTTTGGTGGCTGGGAACGGACACGGCGCTGCATGTGGTCTGTGCCCTCGGCCTGGTCAGCGCCGCCCTCCTGTTCGTCGGCATCGCCCCGGGCCCCTGCCTCGCGCTGCTCTGGGTCGGCTACCTGTCGCTCTGCGGCGTCGGGCAGGTGTTCTTCAATTTCCAATGGGATGCCCTTTTGCTGGAAGCCACGTTCCTGGCGCTGTTCGTGACCCCGTGGGCGTGGCTGCCGTGGTGGCGGCGCATCGAGCCCGCCCGCATCGCGCGCTGGCTGCTCGTGTGGCTGCTCTTCCGGCTCATGTTTCTTTCCGGCGCCGTAAAGCTCGCGAGCGGCGACGCC
>JAHCLN010000181.1 GCA_026125215.1 Opitutaceae bacterium | reverse complement strand
TCTCCAACGCCGCCTCCTCCACGGGCACATCAATGAGCAGCTTCATGGTTTCAGGGCGTAAGAATTTTGCCGGGCACGCTGTTGAATTCTCCGCTGCCCGGCACGAACGGGTAGCGCCGCTTCGTCTCCTCGGTCAGCACGATACCCAAACCCGGACGATCGGGCGGCAGCACGTAGCCATCCTTGATGACCAATCCGCCGTCAATGAGCTCGGAGTGCAGTCCGCCATAGGCGGGCGGGATCTCGAGCATGCAGGTGTTCGGGGCGGCGAATCCCGCATGAATGTTTTGCATCAGCGAGGCTCCAGCGCCCCAGGCATGGGTGGCGATCTTCCGCCCCCGGGCCTCCATCATTTTGGCGACCTTCATGAACTCCCCCAACCCGCCGGTGAACGAGGCGTCGGGCTGCCCGATATCGAACGAATCCTGATCGGCAAAGACCCGCCACTCGTAGGCCGCGGTCAGGCACTCGCCTCCCGCGATGGGCGTGGTGGTCGCGCGGCAAAGTTCCGCATAGCCCCACGGATCCGTATAGTGCAGCGGTTCCTCGAGGAAGAACAGGTTGTGGGGTTCAAGCGCTTTCGCCACCGCGGTGGCTATCTCCACCGTCCAAGTGAAGACGTGATTGTTGCCCATGTGGCCGTCCATCATGAGCCACGCATCGGACCCGCAATGGTTGCGCATAAAAGCTACCTTTTCCGATTCAAAGTCTGCCGCCTCGGTGGCTTCTTTGGCCTGATAGCGCCGGTCAGGATAACGTGCACCGGTGCCCACCTTCAGCCCGCGGAAGCCGAGCGACAGGTAGAAATCCATTTTCTTCGCCAGCCTTTCTTTCGGATAGAGACTGGGACCACCGGTGGCATAGCAAGGCAGACGATCAAACTTGGCCCCGCCCAAAAGGACATGGACAGGTTGGCCCAACAGCTTGCCCTTCAAATCCCACAGCGCGGCCTCGATGCCATTCAGCACAATCACGCCGAGGCCGACCCGGCACCAAAAATTGCCGCACTGATACATCCGCTGCCAGAGCTCCGGAATGTCATCGACGGTCTGCCCGACGAGGATGGGCTTGAAGAAGTCGACGATCGCCGGCACCGCCTCCGGGCAGAAATATCCCGCGTAGGTCTCGCCAATCCCGACATGGTTCGTATCGGTAAAAATTTCGATGAAGGCCGCGCTGCGTCGCTGGCGGGCCTCGAGGATGTAGGGGTCATTGCTGCACGGTCCGGTCAACAAAACGGTCCTGACGTCGGTAATTTTCATGCAAATCAGAGGGGGTGGTTATAAAATCATGGCGCAACAGACTGAGCGAGCGGCCACGCAATGACGGCCGGAGTGCGCACCGAGGCGCGCACCTCCCCGCCAACGACCACCACGTGCCCGTTCCAAACGGCCGACGGGGCTGCCACCATGGGTGCCGGGCCGGCATCACCCGTCGCATCGCGATCCGTGGGCGGCAGGTGTGGCAGCTTGGGGCCGGCCGCCCAGCTCTTTTGGGCGATGTGGTAGACAAAAGTCTGCCGGGAAAAACCGGGATGCTCGCGACGTTCTCCGGGAAAGGCCGCCGCATAGCCGCCGATCACGAATATCCGACCGCCCTCAAGCACCGGGCACGGTGCCACCGCGCCAACCCGCGGTTCCGGCATTTCGGGCAATGGCACCCATGACTGCGTCCGGGAGTCGAGCTGCCAAAGGCCGGGCGATTGCACGCTCTTGCCGGTTTCATCAAACCCCACCCCGCCGATAAAAAACAACTCTTTGTCATGGGCCGCCATCGTCCCAATGAAGGTTCCGCCCCCGGGCAGGTCAGGTTCGCGCTTCCACCCATTATCCAGCTCGGTCAGATCAAGCGATAAAACCGCTGCCGAAGCCAACCGGGCGCCCAGCACCGTCTGACCGCCGGCCACATACAGCCTGCCATTGACCACTGCTGCCGCGGCATAGACGATAGGCTCAGGTAAATCCGGCAAGCGGTGGATACCCAGACCGGCAGCGGGGGTTGCCTTGATCGCGTAAACCTCACGCAAGCTTCCCCTTTCGTCGCATCCGCCGGCGATGTAGATAGCTTCAGGTGCGGTCGCCACGGCAAAGTGCGCCATGGGCCGGGGCAGCTTGACCGGTGCCTCGCTCCACTCGCCGTCGAGACCCGTCAGCACAAACACACGGTCACTGTAGGTCTTCTGCCCGTTCAGCCAGAGCGGCCGGTCCGGAAACTGTGAGCCACCCCCCGCCACCAGCCGGCCAGCAATCACCCCGGCAAACATCCCGGCATAACCCACCTTGTCGGGCAGCGGGGCCAGCACCCTCCATCCCTCCAAAGTTTTGGCACGCACGGGGTTGATGGCAGAGCTCGCAGGATTGGCAGTCATGGATAAAAGCATCAGGGCCAATGCCATGGATTTCACCGGAGGGGAGATGACAGCGGACCAAGGGTTAATAATTAAAGTATACATGCGTATTAACATGCGTATTATTATCCCATGTCAAGGGCGATAAACGCCTGAGACTCGTTATGGGCCCGATCATGCTGTTTGATCAGGATTACCAGACCATTTCGGCCATTACTCAAGCATGGTGCTTGCAGCCCAGCATCGGGAAAAGAAAAAGGTTGTGTATACATTTAACCTCAAGTTCGTTTCATACCTCATGAAACCTTGGCATTCCTTGGAAAACAAAACCGTGTGGGTGACCGGTGGCGCGGGTTATCTCGGCTCAGCCATTACCGTCGAACTGGACGCCCAGTGTGCCAAAGTCCTTTGCCTTGACCTGCCGGGCAAAGCCGAGGCGCTGGTGCAAATGCACGGCCTCAAACACACGGTTCCGCTCGGCCTTGATGTGAGCGACGTGGCCGGAGCCCCGGCAGCGATCGACCGGCTGATCGAGGAGCACGGACTGCCCGACGGCTTTGTCCACCTGCCAACCGCCTCCTCCAAGGGCCGGCTGCTCCCCGAACTGCCGGTGGAGGAATTTCGACGGACCTTTGATGCCGCGCTCACCCCAACCTTTGTCTTTTGCCGCGAACTTGCCGAACGAATGAAAACACGCGGCTCCGGCTCCTTCGTGCTCTTCGCCAGCATGTATGGCCTGATCGCGCCCGACCCGCGTATCTACCAGCCGCCGATGCGGCCCAACCCGGTGGACTATGGCGCCGCCAAAGCCGCGCTCATCCAGCTGACCCGCTACTTTGCAACGCACTATGGCCCGGACGGCCTGCGCTTCAATTGCGTAACCCCCGGACCTTTCCCCAATCCCACGGTGCAGCAATCCGATCCCGGTTTCATCGATCGGCTGGGCGAGAAAACCGCGCTGCGCCGCATCGGACGCAATCACGAGATCGCCGGCCCCACCCTCTTCCTGCTCACCGACAGCGCCTCCTACGTCACCGGCCACAGCCTTGTCGTGGACGGAGGTTGGACCGCTTACTGAGCAGTCCGCGCAGACCGCCGGCTTGGACCAAGAGGACTCGACCTCAAATCACGCCACTGCCCCGAAAGGCTCCCAATGAACCTCACCCGCCGTGAACTGTTGTCCGCCGGCGCCACAGTCCTCGCCGGCACCACCCTCGGTTTAACCCGGACACACGCCCAGACCTCAGGCCCTACGGTGGTAGCCCCGCCCGTCGGCCAGAACTGGCCTGCGCAGCGGGACAAATTCAAGCGCGCCTGGCTAGACCTGCTCGGCGAATTTCCGGCCGAGAAACTTCCCCTCGATCCCGTGATCCGAAAAGTCGCAGTCGAGAACGGTGTCACCCGCTACCACGTGACATTCCGCGCAGAGACCGACGACCGCGTCGTCGCTTGGTTGCTCGTGCCCGAGCGCGCCCGCCGAAAGCCCGTGCCGGGTATCGTCTGTCTGCACAGCACCACCTTCGGCACCGGTAAGGACAGCACCATCGGCCTGGCGGGCATGAGGCCCGGCACCCCGCCGGAGCAGTGGCAGGAATTCTATCGCAATCCCGAAGTTGGGCAGGCCTACGGCCGCGATCTGGCCGAACACGGCTATGTCACCCTCAGTCCCGACTTCGCTACCGATGGAGAACGCATCCGTCCGGGCGAACGATTGATGGATACACGCCCCTTCTACCGTCGCCACCCGGGATGGTCCATGATCGGGAAAAACACCTGGGATATCATGCGCTGCGTGGATTTTCTTCAGTCGCTCGATTATGTGGATGGCAAACGTATCGGCTGCACCGGCTGGTCGCTTGGCGGCCATTGCACGCTTTTTGCGGCCGCTTTCGATGAACGGATCACTGCCGCTGTCCCCAATGGGGGCGTGCTTGATTGGCATTTGCCGTCCAACGCCTGGGCCCGGCCAGATGACATGCAAAACTCCCCCGCCCTTATCCGGCGGCTGGGCTACAACCCCAAAAGCGGGCCCTACATTTACATCAAAAAATTTCGGCCTTGGGTCGCCGATCCAAGCCGCCCGCTGCCGGTGGATTTCGACAGCCTCTTGATGATGGTCGCGCCGAGGCCGTTGTTGATCCTTTCGAGCGAATGGGAGTTCTACAGCCACAAGATACTGCCCAAGATTCGCCGAGCCCTTCCGGTATACTTCGATTGGCGCGACTCACCAGGACTGCCGAAAGTCATCGCCGGGCGGCAGCAACGCCGGGGCTACGCCCGCACCGTGGACTACTACGCACACCACAATCTTATCCCGGAGGAGCGGCTCCTTCGTCATCTTGAGGCCCTCGGCGCCGGCGATTGCCTCCAGTGGATATCCTTCGCCGGGGGCCACAGCCTCCCAGCCACCGCCCGGCTGCACATGCTGGGCTGGTTTGACCGCTGGCTGGGGTTCGCCTGACCATCAATCCAGAGTCGGCTCCAAGATGACCCTGACGACCATCGAATGACATGGCGCGCATTGCCATCATAGGCCCGGGTGCCATTGGCGGTTTTGTCGCCGCTTGGCTGGACCAGACCCGCTTGCACGAGGTTATT
>JAHCLN010000180.1 GCA_026125215.1 Opitutaceae bacterium | reverse complement strand
TTCCCTCCGTTTCCTCCTGTGAGACCCATCGCCCATCAGCCCCAGCCCCGGCGCGTCGTCGTCAAGCTCGGCACCGGCGTCCTCACCTCGGGCATCGGCCAGCTCGACACCGCGCGCATCGCCGCCGTCTGCGCCCAGCTCGCGGGTCTGCGTGCCCGGGGCACCGAGGTCATCGTCGTCTCCTCCGGTGCGGTCGGGCTCGGCATGGGCCGGCTCGGTTTGAAAAGACGGCCGGCCGATGTCGCCAAAAAACAGGCCTGCGCCGCCGTCGGCCAGAGCCTGCTCATGCAGACGTGGCAGGCCGGCTTCGCCCCGCACGGGCTCACGGTCGCGCAGGTGCTGCTCACCCACGAGGATCTGCGCAGCCGCGACCGCTACCTCAGCGTGAGCAAGACCCTCGAATCGCTCATCGCCTACGGCACAGTCCCGGTCATCAACGAAAACGACACGGTGAGCGCCGCGGAAATCCAGGCCCTGCTGAAATTCGGCGACAACGACACGCTCTCCGCGATGGTCGCCAGCTTCACTCACGCGCAATACCTCTTCATCCTCTCCACCGCCCCGGGGCTCATCGACCTCAAGGGCACGCGGCAGATCGTGCCCGTCGTGGAAAAGATCACGCCCGAGATCGAGGCCATGGCCGGCGGCACCACCAGCGAGACCGCCGTCGGCGGCATGACGTCCAAGATCGCCGCCGCCAAGCTCGCCACCCGCGCCGGCTGCGGCGTCTTCATCGCCGCCGGCGCCGAGCCCGACATCCTGCCCCGCCTCCTCGCCGGCAACGGCCCCGGCACTTTCTTCGTGCCCAGCGGCCTCCCGCTCGACGCCCGCAAGCGCTGGCTCGCCTACTTCCAGCGCCCCACCGCCACGCTCTTCCTCAACGAATGCGCCGTGCCCGTTCTGCGCGAACAGGGTCGCAGCCTGCTGGCCGTCGGTGTCACCCACGCCTTCGGCGAATTCGCCGCCGGCGATGTGGTCAACATCGCCGGCCCCGACGGCACCGTCATCGCCCGGGGCCGCACCTGTTACAGTCACGACCAGATCCGCGAAATCGCCGGACTCAGGGGCGACGCCGTCGCCGCGCAGTTCCCCGGCCGCAAGCGCCTCGAAGTCGTCCACCGCAACGACCTCGTCCTGCTCTGACCATGCCCCACTCCCTCCGCACGATCAGCGACGCCGATTATCTCTGGCTCTGGTCGCTCAAGCGGGAGACCATGCGGACCTACGTCGAGCAAACTTGGGGCAAGTGGGACGACGACTGGCAGGCCGAGCGGTTTCGCCAAAATTTTCGCCCCGATCACGTGCAGGTGATCGTGCTCGACGGCCACGACGCCGGCCTGCTGCACGTCGTGCGCAGCCCGGAAGAGATCCGGCTCGTCAACATCCAGATTTCGCCGGAATTCCAAAATCGCGGCCTCGGCACCGAGGTCATGCACCGGTTGCTCGCCGAAGCGCGCCGCGAGAAGCTGCCGCTCCGCCTGCAGGTCCTGAAGGTCAACCCCGCGCGCCGGCTCTACGAACGCATCGGCTTCACCGTCGCCGGCGAAACCGAAACCCACTACCAGATGCGCTGGACGCCGTGAGGCAGGTTGCAGGGCGGGATCTCCGAATCCCGCCATCGCGCACCAGCGATTGAACAAGGCGGGATACGGCGATCCCGCCCTGCAATTCAATCACTTCTGTCGCCGCATCATCGTGCCGTCGCGGTAAAGGTATTCGGGCCGGCCGGCCTCATCCTTGTCGCCGAACGCCAATACCGTGTAGCTCCTCGCCGGCTCACCGTTGGACCTCAGGGTGAGCGTGAAACCGTCAAATTCGTAGGTGCCGGCAGACGCCCCCGTGGTGCCGGCCGTGACCACGCTGCGATCGCTGGTGCCGGAAACGTTGGCCACCGATTCGCGCGCAAAGGTTCCGTCGCGGCGGAAAACCAACGTGCTCGACGCCATCACCGCCCCGCCTCCGATCGAGGCGCCTCCCTCGTATTCCCCGTCGAAGCGCCAACCTTTGCGGAAGCCCTCGACACGCGAGGAACCAAGCCCGCCCCACACCAGTTCGTCACCCTTGTCCTTGAAATCGTAGGATACCGGTGCCGAACCATCGGCATAGGCCAAGGTGATCTTGCCGCCGTCGATCCAGTAAGACCCGTCCGTCGGCGCCTTGACGGCAAAATCCTTGAAGCTGAACCCGCCGGCCGGTGCCTTGCTGAATCTGCCGTCCTTGGTGAAGAACCAGGCCTGATTGCTGAGCGTGAGGCCGCCGTTGAGATAAAACGTCTCGACGCGCAGGAATGCGCCCTCGATTCCGGCCTTGGCCCCGGCCGGCCGCGTGCCCGCCACCGGCTGCGCGCGCGGTGCGGCCGTCGCATCGTGGCGCACCCGGTCCGGCGGCAGCGCCTCCTCCGTGCCGCTGTCAAATTTCACTTTCACCTTGCCGCCCTCTGTCCCCGTTACCGTGCCCTTGAACCACATGCCGAAGGATTTCCCCTCAACGCGCTCGCCCGGCTTGTAGCCCGCCGCCACCTGCTCCGTCGCCACCGCCGTGGCCTTGCCCCGCAGCCGTTCCGCCGACGCCCACTCATCCCATGCCGCGCCGTAGCCGTCGTAGCGCACCTTGTAATTGCCATCCTTCACCTCCAACACTTCGCCCGGATACCATTGGCCGCCCCAGTTGATCTCCAGCTTGTCGCCCGGCTTGTAGTTTGCCGGCAGCATCGTCGCCATGCACCCGAGGAAAATCGCCAACCGCACGAGAATTCGCATTAACCGGAATACTCCCCACCGCCGCTGCCTTGGCAATCCCGCACTGGTGGTTAGCACCGAAGCCGGGGCCGGACATGCCCTGCGATATTAACCGCATGGACCGCCGATCCTAGCTTGCCCTTCACCCTGCGACTGGCCTCCCTGCTGTTGCATTCATGGATTTTGAACTCGACCCGCTGCGCACCGACCACGGCATCCCGCCGATCGATTTCCGCGCCCAGCTGAATGACGAACAGTATGCCGCCGTCACCGCCACGCCGGGACCGCTCCTCGTCCTCGCCGGCGCCGGTTCGGGCAAGACGCGCACCCTCACCTACCGTGTCGCCTGGCTCCTCAGCCAGGGCGTCAAACCGGGCGAGATTCTCCTGCTCACCTTCACCAACAAGGCCGCGAAAGAGATGCTCCACCGCGTGCAGGACCTCACCGGCGTCGAGCCGCAGCGCTTCTGGGGCGGCACCTTCCATTCCCTCGGCCACCGCGCCCTCCGCATCTACGGCGAATCCATCGGCCTCCCCCGCAACTTCACCATCCTCGACGCCGACGAGTCCGAATCGCTCCTGAAACAGTCCGTCGAGGCCGGCGACAAGGCCTTCTTCAAGGACAAGACCCATCCGCGCCCCGGTCCGCTCTTCAGCGTGCTTTCCCTCGCCCGCAACACGCAGTTCTCCCTCGCGGCGACCGTCGAAAAAAGCTTTCCGCAATACGCCGATATCGTCCACCGCTTCGGCCCCTTCGCCGAGGCCTACGCCAAGCGGAAGCGCGAGCAGAACGTGGTGGACTACGACGACCTGCTGGAACTCTGGCTCAAGCTCCTCCAGGAAGCCCCCGAAGTCGCCGAATATTTCGCGCACCGTTTCCGCCACGTGCTGGTGGACGAATATCAGGACACCAACACCATCCAGTCGCAGATCGTGGACAAGCTTGCCGGGCACCACCGCATCATGGCCGTGGGCGACGACGCGCAGTGCATCTACTCTTGGCGCGGCGCGAACTTCGAGAACATCATGACCTTCCCGGACCGGCATCCGGGCACTGTCATCCACCGCATCGAAACCAACTACCGCTCGACGCCCGAGATCCTCGCCTTCGCCAACGGCGTTCTCCTCGCCCAGCCCAAGGGCCGGCACTTCGACAAGGAGCTGCGCGCCGCCCGCGGCCATGCGCAGAAACCCTTCGTCGTGCAGGCCATGGACGACCGCGAACAGGCCGAGTTCATCCTCAAGCGCATCCGCGCCCTCACCGAGGACGAGGGCGTATCGCTAAACGAGATCGCCATCCTCTACCGCTCGCACTTCCTCGCCCTGGAGGTGCAGCTCGCCCTCTCCCGCGCCGGCGTGCCCTACCAGATCACCAGCGGCGTGAAGTTTTTCGAGCGCCAGCACATCCGCGACCTCGTCGCCCTCCTGCGTTTCGTTTACAACCCCGGCGATGCGCAGGCCTGGGCCCGCATCGCCGTGCTCCTGCCCAAGGTCGGCGAGAAGGGGGCGCAGAAGATCTACGACGCCGCGGCCGACCACGCCCGGCTCATGCAGAAGGACTTCATCGACGTCCTCCCGAGCGACGACGTAAAGAGCAAGGTCGCCAAGGATGCGCGGCCCGATTGGGAAAATTTCTGCGCCTCGCTCGCCCAGGTCGCCGAGACCATGCGCACCGCCCGGCCCGACGCCACCGTCGAGGTCGCCATCGACGGCTGGTATGGCGACTACCTCAAGGGCGCCTTTGCCGACTACGTGGACCGCCTCGAGGAATTGAAAGCCCTCGTCGGTTTCGCCGCCCGCTTCGACGAAATGCAGGACATGCTCGCGCAGATCGTGCTCCTCAACGGCGAGACCAGCGACCGGCAGGTGGACCCGGACACCGAGGCCGTCAAGCTCACCACCGTGCACCAGGCCAAGGGCCTCGAATACGACGTCGTCTTTCTCATCGGCGCCGCCGACGGCCAGCTGCCCACCCGCCGCTCGATCGAAGCCGACGACATCGAGGAGGAACGCCGGCTCTTCTACGTCGCCGTCACCCGCGCCAAGAACGAGCTCTACATCAGCTACCCCAAGGTCGCCACCCGCGCCGGCCCCGGCGGCATGCTCCTCGAGCCATCCCGCTTCCTGAAGGAGCTCCCCTCCGACCTCTACGAAGTCCTGAGAATCAAACGCAGCTTCGGGTGGTAAAGCGTGGCACGGGCGCCCCGCCCGTGTGCCTTGGTT